>NZ_CAWMRY010000032.1:0-62562 GCF_963870295.1 Aeromonas sp. ANP5
CGGGACAAGTGAAAGAAAAAGGCCCTGTTGCCAGGGCCTTGAACTCACCGTTTTTTCTCTGCCAGATAGGGAGCAAATTGCGGCGTGTACTCGGCCTTGAACCCCTGTTCGGTCTTGATGATGAGATAGACCGCCAGCTGGTGCTGTTTGGCAAATGCCAACCCCGCTTCAGGCCCCATCACCATCAGCGCGGTATCGAGAGCATCGGCCTCCAGCGCGGTCGGGGTGATGACGCTGGCGGAAACCAACTTGTGGGTGACCGGCTGGCCGGTGGCGGGGTCGATGATATGGGAGTAACGCTGGCCATCCAGCTCGTAGTAGTTGCGATAGCTGCCCGCGGTGCTGAGCGCCATACCGTTGGGGATGACGATATCGGAAAACGCTCCCGGTTGATCGGATGGTTCGACGATGGCCACTTTCCATGGCGAGCCCTTGCTGTTGTTGCCCTTGCTGCGCACCGCACCGGCCACTTCGATCAGGTAGTTGTGTACCCCCTTGCCTTCGAGCAGGGCGGCAATCTCGTCAGAGGCGGCCCCCTCGCCAAGGGTGGAGAGGTCGAGATAGAGATCCGGGATCGTTTTTTCGAGCAGGAAGTGATCCCCTTGCGGGGTCAGGGTCAGCTTGTCGATGCCCACCTTGTGGCGGGCGGCGGCGATGGCCGCCTCATCGGGCCGCTTGACCGGCCGTTTGTCCGGGCCAAAGCCCCACAGATTTACCAGAGGCCCCACGGTCACATCCAGCTTGCCGTCGGTCAGCTTACCGGCATCCATCCCCTGCTGGACTATGATGGCCATGGCGGGCGGGATGGCAAACGGGGTATTGGCTGGCCCCTGATTGAAACGGGAGATGAGCGAACCCGGATCGTAGGTGGAGATCTCCTTGTTCATCCGGGCTAGCAAACTTTCTACGTCACTTTTGAGGGCGGGCTCCCCACCGGGGTAGCTATCGCTCAGGGTCACCACATAGTAGGTGCCCATGGTCTTGCCCTGAATACGGGTCTGGGCAGGCGGGGTTGGTTGGCAGCCGGCCAGCGCCAGCAGCAGGGTCAGCAGCAGGCCGCGCAGGGCCGCCACGGGGGTTATCGCATTCATCCGGCGCTCTCATCTGGAGAAGGTTCATATCGGGGCGCTAGCTTAGCCAAGGGGCGCCCGCCGGGCGAGCCCTGATAGGGGCAATCGGAGGGAAAAGAGCAGAAAAAATTAAACAGTTTTGAACCTGTGACAGCCGAGCGCCGTATCGTCCATCCGTGAGGGAGATAGTGGCGAGTAGAGCACCGTCTGGTGACCTGGCCCGCAGCTTTGGCCAAAAGCCATAGCCGATTGAAGACAATTGAGTAAAATGAAGGTCGATTTAGACGGCATCTTTGCGAAGCGTTAACCGCATCCGCCAAGTCGTTGCCATCCATTGCCAATCAAAGGAGAAGATGATGAAAAAGGCGATTACCCTGCTGTTTCTGAGTACCCTGGCTGCCCCCGTGCTGGCGGATGAGTGTGCACTGGTCATCGAAGGCAATGATGCCATGCAGTACAACCTCAAAGAGATGAGCGTGCCGGCCACCTGCAAGGAGGTGACGGTCACCCTGAACCACACCGGCAAGCTGCCCGTGACCGCCATGGGTCACAACTGGGTGCTGGCCAGCACCGCCGACTATCAGACCGTGGCAACTGCCGGGATGAGCGCCGGGGCCGAGAACGGTTATCTGCCCAAGGATGATCCTCGTGTGCTGGCTCACACCAAGCTGGTCGGCGGCGGCGAGAGCAGCAGCGTGACCTTCAAGACCGACGGTCTGGCGGGCAAGGATCTCACCTTCTTCTGCTCCTTCCCCGGCCACTTCGCCATGATGAAGGGCTCCTTCAAGGTCAACTAAGGTGCTGACCGGCACGAGCCGGTTGCCTCAATAGAAAAGCCGGGATTTCCCGGCTTTTCTATTGAGCTATATATCTGACAGAATTGGCTGGCATCAGACGAGGTTTTTGTTCTAAAGACGCTGGAAGATACACGGAAATGCAATTAGTAAAATTGGTTCTCAGTTGTTGTTTACTCTTGGTGTGTACCATCGCCTTGGCAGCAGAACCTCCGGTAAAGAAAAGTCGTAGTGGTATATGTCATCCGAAAGGGGGGACTTATTACAACCGAACCAAGCATTATATCCCTTATGACACAATGCAAGCATGCCTCGACAGTGGAGGGCGGGCACCCAAACGTTAATCAAATTAGAGCCAGAGTGAAAACTCAGCCAAGTCATAGCATTTGACATTTTTGGTCGCGCATTTTTTCGCCTCGGATTTTAGCCATTCAAATGCAGCTTTTTTATGGCCTTGGCCTTCAATCAAAATGATGACATTTTGTTCAGGGGCTTTGTTTGCGCTTTGTAAAAAGAAAGGAAATTTACGGTCTACAGAGCCAGAAACTTGTTGCTGATGAGGCTCAATACGAGTTAACCCATCAATTGGATGGTTAATTACAAAAGCACTGATTGCTTTAAGCCCATAGAGATCCTCGTAAGGAACTCTGCATTTGAATGTTTTGGCATTAACTAATTTATTATCCTCAACATAACCAAATTCATTCAAAATCTCTCTAATTCTTTTCTGTAGTTGTTGATTACTTTTTTCTTCTTCAGTGGTGAGTTCTGGTGGTGTTTCGAATCCATCAAGTGTGTATTGCATAGGATCTCTCATCACAAAAGCCATGAGAGACCCATATTACTCCGAGATATATAACTTTCAATATTCGTGAGTGATTTTTAACCGCGGCAGATCCTATTTGAGAACATCCTGCAGGGTAAAGAAGGCGATGGCGGTCTTCTTCTGGCATTCGAAGTGAATGATCTCTTCACCGGTCACCACCAGTGTCTCGTTGATGGCCACCTCTTTGCCCTGCACGGCCAGCTGGCCGCTCAGCAGGTGACAGAGGTAGGTCTTCTCTGGCTCGAGGGTAAGGGTCAGCGGGAAGGGGAGGTTCAGTACCCGCACGTTGGCGCTGATGCGATCCGGATGGTAGATAAGTCCCAGATCGGTCACCTCTTTTTTCAGCAACTCGCAGTGGGTCTCCTCATCGCCGCTAAAGTGCGCCGCCTCGAAGGTGGCGTAGGGGTGGCCGTTGAGCACAAAGCCTGCCCCGCTCACCGGCAGCAAAATGCGCTGATAGCCGGGAAAGGGGGAGAAGGGACCCGCGCTCTTGATGGGGGCCGAGCTCAGTCGATAGTCAAAATCGAGTTTGGCAAGGCTGCTCCCCGTGGGGGAGATGAGGATCTGGCTGGTGGTGCCCTGCTGGTTTTTCCAGGGCATCTTCTGGTGGTCAGACTCTTTAATCAGGGTGATCACGGGCACTTCCTCACGATAAAAAAACGCAGGGAGCCGGGGACATCAGCCCCGGCTCCCTGATAGAGATTGGCGATGATAAAGGCGATCAGCCCTGACCATCCAGCGCAGCCAGCCGTGCTTCCATGGCGGCGAGACGACTCTTGAGCTCGCTCACCTCCTGCTCCAGCTCGCTCAGGCGGTCGGCGGCAGGGGAGGCATAGGCCGCGGCGGGGGCAGCATCCATCATCGCCTGAATATCCACTTCGCCGCTAAACAGGTGAACGTAGCGGGATTCGCGCTTGCCCGGCTCGCGCGGCAGCTTGACCACGTAGGGTCCACGCTCGATGAGCTGGGTCAGCACCGCATCCACCTCGGTGACATCATCGAAGCTGCAGAGGCGGTTGGTACGGGAGCGCAGCTCCCCCGGGGTTTGCGGGCCGCGCAGCAGCAGTTCGCAGACGATGCCGAGCTCCTGGGCACTGAATTTCAGCTCGCCAAATTCGGTGTTGCAGAATCTGTGCTGATAGCGGGGCACCCGGGCGTTGAAGCCTGCAGTGTTGACCACCAGCCGCTTGCGGATCAGCTCGTCCACCACGGCGCGGATATCGAGCTCGGAGAGCTCCAGCACCGGCTCGCGGTTGCTCTTCTGGTTGCAGGCGTTGACCAGTGCATTAAGGGAGAGGGGATATTGATCTGGGGTGCAGATCTCTTTTTCAATCAGACAGCCGATGACGCGGGCTTCCAGCGGGCCAAGTACTAACTCCATTTCCTACTCCCTTCCAAATCGAGACATCAAGAGCCCCTATCTTAGTCATGGTCCGCGCCGCGTCTAGCGTTGTGCGCCATTTTTGCGAGCTGATCAGGGCGTTGGCGAAAGGCTCGCCAACGCCAGAGGCCTCCGCTTTTTATCGCTGCCCCTGATAGAAGCGCGCCTTATTGGCATACATGGCATCGTCAGCTACCCGGCTCAGCTCCGCCAGGGGGGTCTGGTCGCTGCTGCTCCAGCCGATGGCAAAACGCAGCGGGAAGCTATGCTCCCCATGCTGCACGATGGCGTGCTGCTGGCTTGCCTCCAATCTGCCTGCCAGCAGCTGGCTGGCGAGGTGATCTGCCTCCGCCAGCAAGACGAACTCGTCGCCGCCGATGCGGAAAATCTTCTCATCCTGACGGCAGAGGGTGCGCAGCTGGCGAGCCATCTGGATCAGCAGGGCGTCGCCAGCCTCGTGCCCATACTGGTCGTTGGTACGCTTGAGGCCGTTGAGATCGAGCATGAAGAGGGCGAGGTGACGTTCGGGATGGCGTGCCAGCACCGCTTGATAGTGGTGGAAGGTCTCTTCGAACGCCTGCCGGTTGGGCAGCCCGGTGAGGTTGTCGGTGCGGGCGACCCGCGCCAGCTCGTCGGTGAAGAGGCGCCCCTCGATGCCCACCGCCAACTGCTTGGCAAACAGCCGCAAGATGGCCCTGTCTTCGGACTCCAGCCCTTCGGCGCTCACCATCAGATAGCCAAACAGCACGCCGCTCTGGCTACCGGGCAGGGTCATGATCTTCCAGAGTGCGTTATCCCACTGGCATTCGGAGTGTTTGACCTCCTCATCCATCAGTTGAGTCAGTTTCTCCTGCAGGGCATCCCGCAAGGGGGAATCGACCCCCTGGGTCAGGGAGTAGTGGGGCTGGCCATCGCGACGGATCACCAGTCCCCAGCGGTGGCCGGGATAGAGCTGCGAGAGTTGCAGCAGGGCGGAGCTGGCCAGCTCGGCAATATCGATATCCAGCTGCTGGTGCAGACCGAACTGCAGCCAGGATTGCAGGATATGGCGGCTACGCTCCTCCCGGCTCAGGGCCGAGCGCAGGGCGGTCGTTTGCGAGGCAACCTCTTGCTCCAGTTCGTCGTTGAAGCCGAGCAGCCGCTGGTTGAAGGCCTCTTTCTCGCTATTGGCCTGCTGCAGCTGTTCATTTTGCTGATAGAGCGCCCGCACCTGATCCGAGATGGTGCTGGCCATATCCTGCAGCAACTGGCGCACCTCGTCGTACTCCACAAAGCGCAGCGGTGCCTGCCGTTGCTGGTAGTTGCCCTTGCCATAGCTGCGCACCAGCGCGGCCAGCGAGCGCAGCGGTCGGGTGAACCAGCGGGTGAGCCAGATGCAGCCGATGGCCACCAGCAGCAACATGACGGCGATGCTGACGGTCAGCAACTGCTGGGATTTATTGAGCTCGCTGACCCTGTCATTGCTGTAGCTGTAGAGGGTGATGGTAGGGGTGATCTCCTGCTCCAGCTGGGGCCAGCCAATGGCCAGGGGCTGCGCCAACTTGCTTGGCTCCCTGTCATCTATGGCGTTCTGGTGAGCCCCTTCGTAGAGACGGTTCTCGCCCTGGGAGATCACCAAATATTCGCTCCCCTTGAGATAGGTTTCCAGCAACTGGGCCATCTGTCGCCAGGGGAGAATGGCCATCACGAAGCCGGAAGGGGTCTGCATCACCCCAGCGCGCTGGTGGTTGCGATAGATGGGGGCTACCAGCGCCAGCCCGCGGCTGCGGTTTTGCTCCATGTCGTCGACCAGCACGGGATCATCGACGGGCAGCAGCAGATGCTTGCCCTGTTTTGCCTCGCGGGTCTTGCCCCAGGCCATCAGCTGCGGCATCAGGTTGCTCGACTCGAGGTGGGAGGCCTGACCATTGATGTATTCCACCACCAACCCCTTGTCATCGATGAGGTAGGCCGAGGTGAGCAGGCTGTTGGATTTGACAAAGGTGGCCAGCGCCAGCCGGGCATGGCTGGAGAAGAGAAAGTTGTCGAGGGCCTGATGGAGCACCCGATCCTGACTGAGTTGATTGATCTGGGTGCCGATCAGCTCGCTGCGAAAGCGGGCCTCTCGGGTCATGCTGGTGAGGGCTCGCTCCAGCTGTGACTGCTCGCTCTGGGCGATGATCTGGTGCTGGCGGATCAGCAACACTGTGCTGGCCAGCAGCGCCGGCAGCAGGGCGACGGTGAACAGGATGATGATGAGGGTCGGGCCGAGCCGAAAGGTGCGATGTTTCATGGTGTTTTGACCTGCCGGTACTGCTGATCAGCCAGCTGCTGCATATAGCGGGCGGTGTCGGCGGCACTGATCCCCTCTTTAAAGCGCTCGAACCCTTTCTCCATCGCTTGCCAGGCGATGGACATGGCGCTGTCGGAGGGCATGGGGGTACTGAGGGTGAACTGCTCCAGCAGCACTTTTTCCTGAGGCGTGGGATGGCGGCTGATGGCGGCGAATGCCTGCTGATTGACCGGCAGCAGCGCCCCCTGATGATAGATGAACTGCTGAATATCCTGACGCTGGATAAAGTCCATCAGTGCCTTGATGACGGGTTGCCGATCCTCATCGTCCATCGCCCAGCGGGAGGCTCCCAACACGTAGGCGCCGCTCATGGAGTGCATGGGATGGCTTTGCCAGCGGGGCAGCAGGGCGACGCCCAGCTTATCCCCCATGTTCTTCACCAGATCATTGAACGCCCAGTCCCCATTGATGAGGTAGGCGCTCTTGCCCTCATTGAAGCGGGCGAGGGCGGTGTCATAGTCGCACTCGGGATCGACCCACTGTTCGCTGGCGACGGTGCGGTAGGCCTCCAGCGCCTGCACCATGGCTGGGCTGTCGAGGGTGATGCGCCCTTCGGTCACCGGCGAGCCGCCAAAGGTGTGTAAAAAGGCGGCGAAGTAGTACATGTCGTGATAGGGCCAGCTGACGGGGTAGACCCCCTTGACCTTGAGGGCCGGGGTGATAGCTGTCAGTTGCTGCCATTGGGTCACCGGAGTCGAGACCAGCGCCTTGTTGTAAAACAGCATCAGATGGTTGCCCTGCATCATGGGCATGCCCCAGCGTTGCCGATCCAGGGTGACATAACGCAAGGCACTGGCCATCAATGAGGGGGAAAACCACTCGGCCGGGAGGGGAGCGAGGGTCATCTGGCGATAGAGGCCGATAAAATCGGAGGGGATCAGCATCAGATCGGGCAGCCCCTTGGCCTGAGCTGCCAGCAGGAGATCCGCCTTGATCTTGCCCGGCTCAATCTGGGTGACCCGTACTCTGTGGTTCCCCTCCTGATTGAAGCGGGCGATCACGTCGTCGATCACGTAACCGGCCTGCTGGGAGTGCCACAGCTCCAGTTCAGGCTCCTGAGCCTGCAGGGGATGGCTCAATGCGAACAGGCAAAGCAGCAAGAGATGATAAAAAGATCGTTTTCTGCTCATGTTATCATCACCGTTATTCCCTGAATTCCAAGGGAAAAATGTAACAAACTACCGGCAAGATCGGTAGGCTCGGGTGTCAACTAATTGACTGAAACAACAAAAAGCCCGGCGCGTGGGCCGGGCTAGGGGATAAATTGCTTATCCGCATATTCTTCGAGGCATCTATTGTGGATGTTGTTTGAGGATGTCGTATATCTCCTCTTTCAGTTTGAGTTTCTGTTTTTTCAGATCTCTCACCTCGGCGCTATAGTCGCTGGCGTGATGCTTTTCCAACTTTCTAATCTCCGCATCCAGGTCGTTGTGCAAGTCAAACTTCTTCTGGAAATGGACATCACTGCTCTTCAGTTTCGAGATGAGTTCTCTGTACTCTGGGAACATGTAATGGAGCCTCCTTGGTTTCGTTTGATTGTGCCTGTAAGACCAAAGCTACCCCTTAGTGCCGGGGATAAATGTGATCCTGATCGGATTTGGGGGCAATGATTTGGAGTATTCGGCGGGATATTTATAACTTGTTGAATCAAAACAAGATAAGTGATTTATCAATCTGAATGGTGAGCCAAACTGTGCGACAAGTCACAACAGGTGCAGTGTTGGCGTGAGGGTGCAGGATCAAAAAAGGGGCCGAGTGGCCCCTTTTTATGGATGCAGGCAACGTTACTCTTTATCTTCGTCCGCCTGCTCTTTTTTCTTTTTCTTCTCGGGCAGCGGCTTGCCATCGCGGTGGATCACCTTGCCCGCTTCAAAGCCAATCTGGGCCGCCAGCTCCTCCAGATCCGCCGACTTGGCCTGATCCCCGATGGCGTAGCGATAGTTGGCGATGGAGAGCTTTTCGGCCACCGGCGTGCCCGGGACGATAGGCTCGCGCCAGCCCTGGCCGATGTGGGCCACTAGGGTGCCGTTCATCAACAGCTCGCCGACGATCTCCTGGGTCGGATTGCCCTTGCCGTAGGTGAGACCCTGCGGGTGCTTCTTGCCGACCAGCGGCTCGTTGCTGGCGGGGATCAGCTTGGTGCGGATCAGCCACTTGGGCTTTTTGGTGTTGCCCACCGCCTTGCCGGTCTGGTACTCGTTGATCTTGATGGTCTTGATCATCTGGGCCATGAAGTCCTTGGTCAGAGCCTTCTGGGCGTCGCTGGTTTCATCGATGGCGATGGGGGCCACATACCAGGTCTGGGTGGCTTGAGCCTTGGGAGCGGCAGGGGCAGTTTGCGCCATGGCCAGGGGGCTGAGCAGGATGGCAGCCAGCAAGAGTCCTATCTTCTTCATTGTGATTCCGCTTTTGTTTCAACAAGAATTTTGTTTTGCCAGCGACGACTGCGCCAGCGCCAGAACATGGCCAGACCGCGCACCCACTCGTCGCAGGCCAGCGCCAGCCAGATACCGACCAGTCCATAACCCTGCATGATACCGAGGAAATAGGAGAGTGGCACGGCAATTCCCCACATGGAGAGCAACGCCATGTAGAGGGGGAAACGGGCATCCCCGGTGGCCCGCAGGGCATTGATCACCACCAGATTGAAGGTGCGGCCGGGTTCGAGGATAAGGCTGATAAGAAACAGTTGCGCCACCTGAGTGATGATGTCGGCATCATCGGTAAAGAGGCTGATGATGGTACGGCCATTGAGGGCTGCCGCCACGGCGATGACGCAGGTGACTGCCAGCCCCAGCTTGAGGCTTTTGAGCAGCTGTTGATAGGCGCGATCGAACTGCCTGGCACCTGCCAGATGACCGATGATGATCTCGTTGCCAAGGCCGATGGAGAGGCCAAACAGCAGGATAAACAGGCAGATCTGAAAGAAGTAGGACTGGGTTGCCAGCGCCTTGTCACCCAGCAGTCCGACAAAGGCTGTCACCACCATAAACTGCAGCATCCAGGAGAGGTTCTCTCCTGCCGCAGGCAGGCCGATATGGAGCACCTTGCCCAGCATCTCCCGACTGGGGTGGACGATATCGCGCACCACCAGCCGAATGCCGGTCTTGCGGGCGACCAGCCACACCAGCAGCACCACGCCGATCAGTCGCCCGGCAACTGTGCTGATGGCGACACCGGCGACGCCAAGCTGGGGCAGGCCGAACCAGCCGTAGAGCAGCAGCAGGTTGCCGACGAAGGTGATGAGGTTGACGATGAGGGTCACATACATCGCCTGACGGGTGTGGCCGTGAGCGCGCAGGGTGGCAGCCAGACAGAGGGCCGCGGCCTCCGGTAACAGGCAGAGACCGATGATCTGCAAGTAAAGCGTCCCGTCGCTCATCAGATTGGCAGGCAGGTTCATCAGCGCCAGCATGGTGCTGGCCCCCGCCATCACGCCGATGGCGGCCACCAGACCGATCAGCAGGTTGAAGCCGATGGCGGTGTGGATCACCACCCGACTTTTCTCCCGATCGCCCGCCCCCAGATACTGGGTGATCACCACGCTGGTGCCGATGCTGACGAAGCTGAACAATGTGATGGCGAGATCGAACACCTGATTGCCGACCGCCAGCGCGGCCACTCCCTGATAGGAGACGTGACCCACCATGAAGGTGTTGAGGGCGCCGGTCAGAAAGTGCAGGGCGAGATCGATAAAGAGCGGCCAGGTCAGCGCAAAGAGGGTACCCGGGCCTGCGTGGGATTGAGATTGCATGGCATGTCCAACAGCTGGGAGGGCACGGGGGAGTGCCCTCTGGGGGCGCATTTAACACCAAGGCCCTGGCCGGTGCAATCCTTGTACAGGATTGCACCGGCCAGGGGAGCAGGCCAAGGGGTCAGGCAGGCGTGGCGCCCGCCTCCTGTTCGCTTGGCAGGGTGAGGCGAGCCGAGTCGGGCAGGGCATCATCCTGCGGCCAATTCGAGCGGATGGCATCTGTGGTGCTCTCCACCACCGCATCATCCTTGAACACCGGCTCGCGGTAGCAGCGGGTCAGGCGCAGCGCCTGATACATGTCGGGGCAGAGGATGATCCCCTCATCGCCCACCCGCACGCCTGCCTGCTTTAACCAGTGAGTCATCTGGCCGTGGCGACCCGCCATCACCATATGGATGCCGCGCCGTTTCAGCTCTTTGTGCAGCTCTCCCACCATGCTCATCACGCTGATGTCCTGATGGGTGAAGCAGGCGACCGCATCGATCACCAGACACTTGGGGGCTCGGGGATCCTGCACCAGCAGGGCCAGCACCCGCCGCTTGAAGTAGGGGGCGTTGAAGTAGGTGAGCGGCGAGTTGAAGCGATAGACCAGAATACCCGGGATCGCCTTGGCCTGTTCGTTGTCCCCCAGGGTACGTACCACCCCCTCGTCATCCATGCCAAGCAGCTGGTCGGTGGGACGCATCACATTGCGCAGGAACTGGAACAGCCCCAGCAACACGGCAAGGGTGATCCCCGGGATTACCCCCATGGTAAGCACGCTGATAAAGGTGACCAGCGCCAGCCAGAAGGCGGAGCGATCGGAGTGGCGCAGGGCCCAAAGACCGCGAAAATCGGTGAGCGACAGGGAGGCCATCACCAGTACCACCCCGAGGGCGGCGGTGGGAATATATTTGAGCGGCGCAGTCAGATAGAAGGTGATGAGGGCGATCACCGCCGCGGCGATGATGGAGACCAGCTGGCTCTTGCCGCCGTTGGCATCGTTGACCGCGGTGCGTGAATCCGCGCCGCTGATGGCAAAGCCTTGCGAGACCGCCGAGGCGAGGTTCGCCATACCGAGGGCTCGAAACTCCTTGTCCGCGTCTATCTCATAACCGTTTTTGGCTGCAAAGCTGCGAGCGGTCAGCATCATGGAGACGAAGCTCACCATGGCCAGGTTAAGGGCAGGCAGCACCAGCTCCCGCATCAGACCGGGGGGAAATTCCGGCATCTGGAACGCGGGCAGGCCGGAGCCCACCGTCCCCAGGGTGGCGATATCAAACTGGCCGAGATTAAAGCCCCACACCAGCGCAGCGGTCACCACCATGGCCACCATGGAGGAGGGCCATGCCGGTTTGTAGCGCTTGGCCAGCAGCAAGGTGAGCAGGGCTACCAGACTCATGGCCAGAGTGGGCAGATGGGTCTGGGTGATATAGGTGGCCCCGCTGGCGATCCGCTCGATGAGGTAACGTTCGCTGAAAGTGAAGCCGAAGATCTTGGAGAGCTGGCCCACCATGATGGTGATGGCCACACCATTGAGCAGCCCCATCAGGATCGGGCGGGAGAGAAAGTCCGCCAGCACTCCCAGCTTGAAGCGGCTGGCAATCAGGCACCAGAAGCCGGTCATGGCGGTCATGGTCATCACCAGTTGCCAGTGACGGGTGGGGTCGCCTGCGGCTAGCGGCGTCACCACGGCGGCGATGACCGCACAGGTGGCGGCATCGGGGCCGACAATCAGCTGGCGGGAGGTGCCAAACAGGGCGTAGACCAGCATGGGCAGGATGCAGGAGTAGAGACCGACGATGGCACCCACCCCGGCAAGCTCGGCATAGGCGATGGCGACGGGCAGCGCCACGGCCGCCACCGAGAGTCCGGCGCGAAGATCTGGCATCAACCAGGCGCGCTGGTAATGCAGCAGGGCGGCGAGGCCCGGTAGCCAGCGTTCGAGAGAGAAGAAGTCGCGCATTATTTAACCCATTGAGTTACAACCAGCTTTTCCCCTAGTGTGCCCAAGGTTATCGAAAGATTGCAATCAGGTTATGGCCAGTTTACCTGAAGGTCAGGCCAGATAGCCTGCCAGCGTTTCTCCTTGATGCGCTGGGTAAAAATCTGTTTGTCCTGACGACATCTGGGGTTGGCACTCACTTGCAGCGACCAGTTGATGGTAAAGCCGTAGGGGGCGAGCCACTCGAACTCGCCATCTCGGGTGAGGCGTACGCCGATGCAGGTGGGCACCTCGACCCAGTGGCTGAGCGCCTCAAGGCTGCTGGCAAACGGCGCTACCAGCTGGCGAGTGTGCATGCGAGCCTGATTGCGTACTTCCCACTGCTGGCCGGGCAGGCGTTTGGCGAGCCAAGCTTCGTGCTCCGCTTCGGCCAGCCCTTGCGGGTCGCTTTTATCGAGATAGATAAGGTCGATATCGTTGAGCGGGGTGGGCACCGCCTTGTGGTGAAGGTGATCCCAGATGAGGTTGCGGATAAAACCGGCCCCCAGCGCCCAGTCGGGCAGATTGAGCTCGGCCGCGGCTTGCAGGCAGGCCATCCGCTGCGGATCGGCCCGCAGCAGGGCTTCTGTTTTGGCTTGGAATTGCTGTTCGAGGGCGGAGTTCAGAGGTTCAGTTGTTGGCATTGCGGCGTAACCAGACATCAATGTAGCGGCAGCTCGGCACTATAGTGAGCCCCTCCGCCTGAGTCCAGTTGAAGAAGGCGCGTGCCAGCTGATCGGCAATCCCCTGCACCCGCAGCTCGGGGGGCACGAAGGTGCTGTAGGCGTCGATGGTCTTGGCATCGAGCCGCCGGTAGCGCAGTCTCGACTCTTTCCCCTCCACCATACAGATGAACTGCTGCTGGTTGGCCTGATGGATGATGTCGCTCATGGTGGGCACCTCTGGCATAAAGTTGGGTCTCTCGGCACAACATAACTGTTAGCCAAGGTATAGAACAGATAGTGGATGATGTATCGATTGTTATCAGGATTATTGAGCCAGCTCTTGCTCTCTGGCTTTTATCTTGGCACGAATCGATGTGGCAATAATCAGCAAGTTCGGAAGAGGTAAAAATGGACACGGTAATGTTGAAAGTTACCCGGAAGGTGTTGGCTCAAAGTCAGAACAGCCCAGATCAGCGGCAGATTGCGATTTCTGATGCATCCAACCCTGAACTCAAGGTTCAGTTTGAAACGGCAGGTAAAAATAGAAAAATTCGGCTGTTGTTGGCCAAGAGAATCTCATTGTGGATGGGGGATACGGGGGCTATTTGGTATAGCCACAACCACGCGAGCAAAAAGAACCAAGAGGATTTTGATCAACTCTTTTCATTGTTGGCGCACCATCCTGATGCGCCATTCCAGTTTATTTGTGAGGTTGCGGCCGATTAGCCACTAGGCCCAGGCTCGCTCCAGCAGGGTGAGTAACTGCTCACGGTCGGCGTCCTTGCGATTGAACAGCATGGCACCGTCGTTGACCGCCAGATCGCGGATCTCGGTCAGTAGCGAGCGATCGCTTACCCCTGCCTCGCTCATGGTGCGCGGCAGCTTGACCGCTTGCCACAAGGTGTCGCGCAGGGTGCGAATGGCTGTGATGGTCGCCTCCGCCCGCTGATGGGCCGGGGTGGCGGCAAAGCGCTCTGCCCCCACCAGCGGCAACAGCAGCCGGGCCAACTCGCTATCCACCTCGGGGCGGTTGTAGTCGAGCACGGTCGGCAAAAAGAGGTTCATGCATAGCCCGTGGGGCAGATGGCAGCGCGCTCCCAGACTGTGGCCGAGGGCGTGCACCAGCCCCACCATGGAGTTGGAAAAAGCCATGCCAGCCAGCGTGGAGCCTTCCGCCAGTTGCAGCCGCAGCTGCTTGTTTTGCGGGTCGTGGATGATTTGCGGCAGGGCGCTGGCGATCTTCTCCACTGCCATCAGGGCCAGCGCATCGCTCACCGGGTTCTTGGCGGTACCGATAAAGGCCTCGATGGCGTGGGTCATGGCGTCCATGGCGGTAGCGGCGGTGATATTGAGGGGCAGTCCCTGGGTCAGGCGCGGGTCGAGCACCGCCAGCTGGGGCAGCAGGAAGGGGGAGGTGAAGGGCACCTTGCGCCCGCTCGCCTCATCCTTGATCACTGCAACCAATGTCACTTCTGATCCTGTGCCCGCCGTGGTGGGCACCACCGCCAGCGGCTTGAGGGGACGGGTTAGGCAACCGGCGCCCGAGTAGTCGAGCAGATGATCCCCCCCCATGGAAGTGAGAATGTTGACTGCCTTGGCGGTGTCGATGACCGAGCCGCCCCCCAGCGCCACCAGACTGTCGCAGTCGAGCTCGCGATAGCGTTTGGCGATCCGCTCCACCACGGCGGTGGAAGAGTCGGCCGGGATCTCGTCCCAGATGGCGGCGACCGGCAGCTCCCCCTCGGCCAGCACATTGGCCAGCAGGGTGGCAAGGCCGGTGGCATTGACCCCCTTGTCGGTCAGCAACAGCGGGCGATGGGCCCCGAGGCTGGCCAGCTCGCTGGCCAGCTGCTCCAGCGCCTGTTCACCGGCCAGCAGTTTGACCGGGCAGAAAAAATCGTAATAGCGGCTCATTTCAAGGCTCCTTGCGCGTTAGCCGGTCACCAGACCCAGATAGATGTTGCAGGCCCGGCCGATCTTGTTGGTCGGGGCGGGATAGTGGCGCAGCAGAGGCCGCGCGATAAAGGCGGGCAGGATCAGGGACTGCAACTGCTCAAGCCCCCGCACCAGATGCATGGCAACGGTCAGGTCTCCCTCCACCAGCAGCCGGTTTTCGCCAAATGCCTGATTGACCCCGAGCCGAAAACTCAGGGCGCGAAAGGCGATATTGGGATGCTTGAAGCGCACCCGCAGCGGATGGATGGTGGCATGAGGGGCGACTGGCGCGCCGGGATACCAGCGCCCACCCTGCTTGTGCATGTTCATGGCGTAGCCGATGCCGCCTACTTCGAGGCGAATAGCCAACCCGTCCGGCAACGGCGCCAATTCACGGCGTACTGCCTCGTCGGTGCGGGCGGCGCGGCAGAGGGTACGACCCACCACCCAGAGCAGTGTGGTGATCCAGAGGCTGCGGCCAAGTGCGGCCAGAGATTCAACGGTCGGAGTTGTCATAGGGGTTGGCTCCTGAGATGGCTGACCAGAAGAGGGCAAAGGCACTGGCTTGCCAGTAGCCGTCTTCTCCCAGCTCCGGTTGATCGACAAACAGTGATGCGCAGGCGAGGAACTGGCCCTGACACACCTCCAGCAACAGTGGCGCGGGTGCCTGCATCAGCTCGCCGCTGGCCTGCCCCTTTGCCAGCAGGGCAGGCAGAAAGCGCAGGGCATCGTTCAGGATCTGGCTGCGGGCCGGTCTGGCCAGCAGCGGAGAGTGAAAGAAACCCAGCACAAATTTGAGCTCATTAGGGTTAGCCAGCATCCACCCCATCGCCTGTTGCCAGTAGTGGCGGGTCTGGTCGTACAGCGGCAGGGTGGGATCTGCTTCATGGATGGCGCCCCCCATCCGGGTCTTTACATCCTGATAGAGGGCGAGGATCAGCGCCTCCTTGCTCGGAAAGTGGTGGAACAGAGTGCCGTTGGCCACCCCGGCCGCCTTGGCGATACGGGCGGTGGCAGCCCCCTGCAGGCCATCTTCGGCGCAGAGGGCGAGGGCGGCATCCAGGATCTGGCGGCGCTTGTCGGTCATGGTTTGTGGCTGCGGGATAGCCTGGTTCATGGTCATCTCCATCATCGCAGGAAGAAGGCCATCATCAGCTTCTGGATCCAGCTGTGGTAGGGCGGATGGATCAGGGACCCGGTGGTGAACTTGCCGCGGGTCAGCACGGTTTTCGCCTTGGAGAAGGTAAGAAACCCCTCGTGGCCGTGGTAGTGGCCCATGCCGGAGGCGCCGATGCCGCCAAACGGCACATCGTCGGCCGCCACCTGAAACAGGCTCTCGTTGATCGCCATGCCGCCGGAGTGAGTCTCCCGGGTCACCCGCGCCTGCAGCTCGGGGTCGAAGCTCATCAGATAGAGGGCCAGCGGGCGGGGCCGCTCGGCAACATAGGCGAGCGCCTCCTCCAGAGTGTCGTAGGGGATAAGTGGCAGCAGCGGCCCGAAGATCTCCTGCTGCATCACCTGACAATGATGGGGCACCCCGGTCAGCAGGTGGGGCACCAGCAGGCGACGCTGATCGTCGCGGGCAGGGCTGCCACAGGGGTGGAGCTGGGCTCCCGCCTGCTCGGCTTCATCCAGCCAGCTGACGAGGCGCTGATACTGGCGGTCGTTGATGATGGCGCCGTAGTCAGCACTATTGAGCCCCTGCGGGTAGAGCTTACTGAAGTGGCGGCGATAGGCGGCGATAAAGTTATCCACCTCGCTGCGGGGCAGCAGCACATAGTCGGGGGCGACGCAGATCTGCCCAGCGTTGAGGCTCTTGCCGAAGATCATCCGCTCGACCGCGGTGGCGACCGGCATGTCGGGGGCGATGAGACAGGGGCTCTTGCCTCCCAGCTCAAGGGTGAGGGGGGTAAGCTGGGGCGCGGCGGCAGCCATCACCAGCTTGCCCACCATGGTGGAGCCGGTAAAGAGCAGGTGATCGAACGGCAGTGAGCTGAACGCCGCCGCCATCTGGGCATCCCCTTCGATGATGGCGATCTCGTTTTCGTCAAATACGCTGGTGAGCATGGTGCGCAGCACGGCATTGGTATGGGGAGTGAACTCGGAGAGTTTCAGCATCGCCCGGTTGCCCGCCGCGATGGCGGTGATGAGGGGGCCAAGGCTCAGCATCACCGGAAAGTTCCACGGCACGATAATGCCGACCACCCCGAGCGGCTGGAAGTGCACCTCTACTTTGGCGGGGGCCAGCAGCAGGCCGGTGTGGCGGCGGTGGGGCTGCATCCAGCGCTTGAGCCGCTTCTGGGTGTAGTTGATCTGCATGATGCAGGGCAGCACATCAGCGATCAGGCTGTCATAGTGGCTGCGCTGGCCATAATCTGCTGCCAGCGCCTTGCACAGCTGCCCCTTGTGGGCGAGCAACGCCTGCTTGAGTTTGGTCAGCTGCGCCCGGCGCTCGGCCAGGGTTGGCATGGGGTGAGCCAGACTCGCCCGCTTGAGCCGTGCCAACTGATCCGGCAGGGACAATTTGATGGCGAGGATATCCTCAGGAGTGTGTTGAAGCTGCGCCGCACCCATGTTGTTCTCCGCATGAAAAATGACCGACTGATTAGTCGGTCTAAATCTAGCTGTTTGTTACCGGAATGTAAAGCTGGCAAGCTGTCTGCCGTTCACCATGAGCCGGACGCAAGAGAGAACTGTGTGTCTCCCCACACTTTTGTGGTTTGCTCGTTGGTGACTTATCTAATAAGGGGTAGTTTTTGGCTATTAACCTACACGGAGAGAGCACTATGACCAGGGAACTGAACAGCTTGTTGGCCCGGCTTGAAGATGTGGTTGAGCGGATGCCGGATTGCTTCAACACCTACGAATTCGCCCAGAAGCTGGCACTGCAATATCAGCCGGAATTCTTTGCCGCGGGCCACTCTCTGGCCGAGCACGAGGGCAAGGTACTGCGGGTGCTGCACCAGAAGATCGCCGAGGCGCTGGCAGGCAGCGAGATGGTGATTGAAGGGGCGCTGCTCCCCTGCGTCACCCCCTGGGGGGAGAAGGCGACCTCACCGCGCTGGCATCGCAAGCACTGAGGGGCGGAGTAAGGCAGATCACTGCCAGATAGCAGATAACGAACAACGATAAAGGGCGCGGCGCTGGCAACAGGGCCGCGCCGTTTTTTGTGCAGATTGTCGCCAGCAGCGCCCCCGCTGCCGGGAGCAAAGGCCCGGTCTGTGATCCCATGCCGGGATACGGGGGCGTCAGCCGGGTAGACTCTCCCTTTTGTCGCAGGGTTTGTCACCGTAGGAATTTCTCATGACCCATAAAATCATTCTGGATACCGACCCGGGTATCGACGATGCCATGGCCATCCTGTTTGCCGAGGCCCACCCCGCCATCGAGCTGCTCGCCATCACCACAGTTTTTGGTAACGCCACCATCGACAATGGCACCCGCAACGCCCTCTGGCTCAAGCAGAAGTACGGCATGAAGGCGGATGTGGCCAAAGGCGCTGCCGCCCCGCTACTGCGCGAGCCGGTCGGCCCTACCACCATTGTCCACGGCCCGAGCGGCTTTGGCGACATGGAGGCGGGGGAGGTGACTATCGCTCCGGATCCCCGCCCCGCTTGGCAATATATTGTCGAGGCGGTGAAAGCCGCGCCGGGGGAGATCACCCTTGTCACTATCGGCCCGCTGACCAATCTGGCGCTGGCGCTACAACAGGCGCCCGAGATTGTCTCGCTGGTGAAACAGGTGGTGGTGATGGGGGGCGCCTTTGGCGTCAACGGCCATCGCGGCAACGTCACCCCCTATGCCGAAGCCAATATCCACGACGATCCCGATGCCGCCGACCGGGTCTTTACCGCCGACTGGCCTGTGGTGATCATCGGGCTGGATGTGACCCAGCAGAGCTTCTTCAGCAGCGCCTATCTGGATGAACTCAGGGACAAGGCGGGGGAGCCGGGCCGCTTCCTGTGGGATGTCAGCCGCTTCTACCTGCGCTTCTACTCCGAGAAGCTGGGGCTCTCCGGTTGCCACGTTCACGATCCGTCCGCCATCGCCTATGTGATCGATCCGACCCTCTTTACCCTGCGCGAGGGGCCGGTGCGGGTGATCAACAGTGGCCCGGCCATCGGTCATACCCTGCAAAAGTTCGATGGCAAGCGCCACTCCCACGATGACTGGGCAGCCTATCGTCCGCAGCAGGTCGGGGTGTCGGTGCGCGATGACGCCTTGCTGGCGCTCTATCGCGAGACGCTGGTGGGCTGGGGCAAGGATTGCTGAGCAAAGAGGCGCTATTGCGCTGACGCGGGGGCTGTGATCGACGCCAAACAATCGGAGCGCACGGCCGCTTATACTGCCTGATATCAAGAGCTTGGGAGGGATGAAGATGGCCTGGATTTCCTTGATAGTGGCGATAGCCCTGATCTGGTGGTTGATGAAGCTGGGGCGTGGTGCCCTGTTCGAGATCCGCCTTGCCCCCGGCAAGGTGGTGGTCAAGCAGGGCAAGGTGTCACCCGCCTTTATTGAGCATGCCAAGCAGATCTTGCGCCACGACACGGTGCGCGGTCGCATCGTGGGGCAGCGTGATGGCGATGGCGTGAAGCTGATCTTCTCCCGCTCCATCCCCGAACCGGTGGCCCAGCGGTTTCGCAATATCTTCCCCTATGGCGATTACCGCCAGCCAACGGCGCCGCTGCCGGGGCCCAAATCCCGCAAGGGATAAGCACCGGAACGTGGTTCATCAATAGCAAACGGGCCTCCAGTGGAGGCCCGTTTTTATGGCACTTGGCCAAGAGAGAGCTGACAGCCCTTACTCCTTGCCGTGCAGCTCGCGCTGGGCCTTGACCGCCGCCGCCTTGACGGCGGTGCCTTCATTGCCCCAGGAGGCGCGCAGGGTGTTGACCAGCTCGGCGAGCCGCTCGTCATCCATGGTCCAGCCATAGCCCGGCATGTGGTAACCCAGATGGCCGTGGGTGACCGGGGTCTCGGCACCGTGCAGCAGCACATTGATCAGGCTCGACGGATCGCTCGCCAGCACGGTGCGGTTGTTCACCAGCGATGGAATGACGTGGTCATTGCCCTGGCCGTTGACCCCGTGACAGGTGGAGCAGTACATGGCGTAGTCCGCCTTGCCGCTGGCACTGGCGTAGGCGCGGGCCCCTTTCTCCGCCACCTGTTCATCTTTCAGATCGGTCAGATAGGTGGCGATGCTGGCCAGATCGGCGTCGCTGAAATACTGGCTGCTGTGAGTGATCACTTCCCCCATGGGGCCCGCGACCGCTTCATGCTGGCTGCGGCCGGTTTTCAGCAGGTCGATCAGCGCCTGCTTGCTGTAACGGCTGCCGCGAATGTCGGGGGCATACCAGCCATCCAGCGCGGCACCGCTCAGGTAGACGGGATCCGCCTCGGTCAGCGCTTTCTCCTGCATCCCCAATCCGCGTGGGGTGTGGCAGCTGCCGCAGTGGCCGGCACCCTGCACCAGATAGGCGCCACGGTTCCACTCTTCGCTTTTGCCTGCGACCGGGGTGAAGCGGCTGTCATCGTGGTAGACCCAGTTCCAGCCCATCAGCGGCCAGCGCATGTTGAGGGGCCAGGGGATGTCGCTCTCCTTGTTGGCAATGGCCAGCGGTTGCACCTCCTTCATCAGATAGTGATAGAGATCTTCGAGATCCTTATCGCTCATCTTGGCGTAGGCGGTGTAGGGCATGGCCGGATAGAGGCGATGGCCATCGCGGGCCACCCCTTCACGCATCACCTTGATGAACTCCGGCAGGCTGTAGTTGCCGATACCGTGGGTCTTGTCGGGGGTGATGTTAGTGGCAAATACGGTACCGATGGGGGTCGGGAACCCTTTGCCGCCCGCCAGCGGCTTGCTGGTTTCGCTGGTGTGACAGGCGGCGCAATCGCCGAGCTTGGCCACGTATTCCCCCGCCGACATGGCGGGGGTTGCGTTGGCGGCAAGGGCGGGCAGGGCCAGCAACAGGGCGCTGGCGGTCAGTGACAGGGCGCGGTTCATTGGGCACCTCCCTTGCTCATGGCAACCAGCTCGTTGACGGCGCGCCACGCTTCGTCGATGGCGGCGTGGGCGTAGGGGCTCCAGCCTGCATCCGAGTTGGCGATGGTGATGTTGCCGATCGGCTGGCGACCCAGTTCAATCCATTTTTCGCACTGCGCTTCGTCATCAAACAGGGTGTTGGTGACATAGGAGTAGCCGTGAGACCAGCGGTTGACCGTGATGGCGAGGATGTCCTGCTCATGGTTGAAACCGGCGCTGCCGAGCATCCCCTGCAACTGTTCGCGGATCATCTGTTCATGCTGCTCGAACGGCATGCCGAGGATCATGGCGCGCCCCTTGCGGGACTGCTCGCGGGCCGAGAGGCCGCTGCCCGGCAGGGTCGGCACATAGACCATGTGCAGGCACATGGGCTGATCCGGGCTCTTGGGATGCTCGTAGCCACCCATTCTGACCGGATAGTCGAGCTTGACCCGGCTGTAGGGGGCGGCAGGGGAGTAGACCTCGTGCACCCCCAGCTTGACGAAGGCTTGCCAGTTCTTGATCACCACCTTGGTGTAGACCAGCGGCGCCTTGGCATTCTGGCGCAGCGCCTCCTTCTGGGGCTCCGGCATCTCGGGCACCATGTAGGGGATCATCATGTTGTAGCCAGCCATGATCGACTGCTTGGCCCGCACCCGGTGCAGTTTCCCCTCCTTGATGTAGGTGACATCCACCGCCAGCTTGCCGTCGGCGAGGCGCACGTTTTTGGCCTGTAGCGCCGTGCTGCCAAGGCGCAGTTGCACCTTGTGCTCAGGCAGGTCGAGCTTGCTGTAGTCAAACTTGGCCAGCACCACATCCTGCATGGTGTGACCCGGCGCCACCTGCGGAATGAGCTTGCGCACCATCAGGCGGGTGAGACCGGCGTTGCCATCGGGGAAGTGGAAGATGTAGGGGTCGTCCAGCTCCGCCTGCTCCTCGGCATCCAGCGGCGTCAGATTGAGGCCGTCGAACCCCGGCAATGCGCAGAGGCGCGCATCGGCGCAGGCGGTGGCGTCGATGCCGACCGCCTGGAAGTCGTTGGTGCGCTGCTGGAAGTAAGTGATCGCCCGCTCGCTCAGGCCCACTTTATCGCGCAGGAAGGTGGTGTAGCTGTTGCGAGTCACCCACTCATCCTGCTGCTCACGGGTCATGCCGCTCAGGTAGTCGATCTTCGATTCGTGCAGGGCCAACAGGGCGGCCTTGTCGGCATCATCGAGGGGGAAGTCACCGATAAACTCTGCCAGCGGCCGACCGTTCAGGCGATCGCGCGGGATATCGTCCGCCACGTTGTGGCCCGGATCCCCGTTCACTATCTTGTTGACGCCAAAATGTTTCTCGTCGAAATAGACGCCGCGGCTGAGCCCCAGATCCGGATAGAAGGTCTGCTGGAAACCGGCGGCCAGCTCGTCGATGTTGACCTCCAGCGCCTTGAGCAGACCGAGCGCAACCGGGCTGTAGACCGAACGCGGTGATTGCAGGGATTCACTGCCGCCGTAACCCAGACGCAGGCCATCGGGGGTGGTGAACTCGTTGCGCTTGGCGTGGCCGCCAAAGTCATCGTGGTTGTCGAGTAGCAGGATCTTCTTATCCGCGCCGAGCAGTTGCTGATAGAAGCAGGCGGCGGCCAGGCCGCTGATCCCGGCGCCGACGATCACCAGATCGTACTCCCCCTCAAGGGGAATATTGGCAAAATCATACTGCTTGCCGTCACGGGCGATGCTGTGGGCCGGTTCGAAAGAGCCCGGGTGGTTACCGCGCAGGCCGGTGAGGGCGGGCGGGTAGGCCAGGGTTTTATCCGCCAGCGTGCTGCCGCCTTCGGCAGCCTTGAGCAGATTGATGGGGGCGACGCCTGCCGCAATGGTGATGGCAACGCCGTTGAGAAAATCTCTGCGTGTAATACTCATGGCTATCCCTGTGTTAGGAGAAGTAATGAATAAGTGGATTCATTATGGGAGGGAGACACAGATCCTGTTCAGGATTGGGCGCCGAATCTACCGCTATCCTCACGCTGAGTCCATACGATTGCTAATGGATTATTAAGCACCATTTTCCTGCTTGTGACGAGAGTGATGCGCTGATGGGGGAGATTTGCCCTGTTGCAGGGCAAATTCTCTTCCGGCTCGGTCGGTCAATGATTGCCGCAGCTGATTAGTTTGGGAGGCGTTCGGGCATCATTGTCGACTCGGGGGGATGATCGCGCTAAGCTCTTAACTACTTGTTTTATCGACTCTCTTTTTATTCATAGGCATAAAGGCCACTCAGGAGGCGCAATGAACTGGTATATCTCGGTCCTCAAGCAATATGCGGTATTCAGCGGGCGGGCCCGTCGCACCGAATACTGGATGTTCGTGCTGTGCAACGTCATCGTCATGCTGCTGCTCGGCATGGTGGACAAGCTGATCGGCGGCGACAAGGAGCTGATAAGCTCCATCTATTCGCTGGCTGTGCTGCTGCCATCGCTGGCGGTGGCGGCCCGTCGTCTGCACGATACCGACCGCAGCGGCTGGTGGCTGCTGCTCGGGCTCATCCCCATTATCGGCACCCTGGTGCTTATCTACTTTATGGTTTGCAACGGTCAGCAGGGGCCAAACCGCTTCGGTGATGATCCCAAAGCAGCCCCCTCGCAGGGCTTTATCGTCAGCTAACGGGCTCGGCTTGGCCAATCATCGATCAATAAAAAGAGAGGGAGGCATCACGCCTCCCTCTCTTTTTCGTTTTGATGGCCGATCAACGCTCGATCAGCGGGGCGGAGCGGTAGCTCCACATGCCGTAGGTGCGCAGGGCGTCGCGGTAGATGCCGAGCAGCTCGCTCTCGCTCGGGGTGGCCAGCTCCTCGAGGGGCTTGTCGGGGTAGCTGACGCTCGCCACCTTGATGTTGGCCGGGCCAATCTGGTCGCAGGCGATTTCCAGCACCGTCTGGCCGCGGCGTACATGGCTGGCGGAGCTTACAAGCACCGCATAGTCAATCTGGTGGCGGGCGAGGGCATAGGCGCTGTAGAGGGCGTTATCCACCGTGCTGGTGGCGTAGTTCTCTTCAATCAGGCGGCTGCGATCGATGCCGTGGTTGGCCAGCCAGTCAGCCATCAGCTTGCCCTCGGTCTGGCGGTTCTGGGGCACGCCGCCGGTCAGGATGATCAGCGCTTCCGGGTCGGCCTTGGCCAGCTCAAGGGTGGTTTGCAGACGGCCCAGCAAGATCTTGTCCATGCTGCCGTCGGGATTGAGGGCGTAGCCCAGGGTGACGATGGCGCGTTTGCCCTCCCTGCTGGCCTTGACCTGATCCCCGGTCAGTTCGGTTTGCAGCGGGGCGGCGGTGATCCGCTGCACCCGGGCGATGATCTCCTCCAGATCGGCGGCGCGGCCACTGTTGCGATCCGCCACTTTCGCCAGATAGCTGCGGGAGGCATCCTTGTTGCCCTTCACCAGCTGCCAGATGGCGAGATAGCTGTTGATGTCGAGATCATCGGGGGCGACGGCCTGCGCCTGCTCCAGCAAGGTGATGGCGCGGCTCAGGTTGCCGTTGTAGATCTGGGCGTTGGCCGCCGAGATGAGCAGGTCGGTGCGGTAGGGTTCCAGCTGGTAGGCGGCCAGCAGCCGCTCGGTCACCAGCTCCATATTGCTCGGCATCTTGGCGGTAAAACCGGCGTGGGAGATCTTGGCTGGCGACTTGTAGATCTGCAGCGCTTCGCCGAGCAGCATGTCCACCGCCTGGCGTTTGCTGACCAGGGTATTGAGGTCGTGCTCCATCTGCATCGAACTCTCGGCCGCTTGCAGGGTGAGGGGCGAGAGCGCGAGCAGGCCGCCGAGGGTGAGGGCAAGAAGGGTCTGTTTCATCAAAAGGTCCTCTGTCGGGCTGAATCGCGCCGTGGCGCAGCGGTTTGCGGGCCGATGCGACGAGGCAAATGTGCGTCAATTCAGTCTGTTAGTGCCAAAGAGGGGGCAATATACCAGTTAACGGTGCGGCAAACTGTGAGTCGGGGCGAGTCGTCGGGTGATGCCACACCTGTGGCCGCAAAAGTGGCCGCAACGGGTCAGCTGCCATCTGAAAAGGGCAGGGGGAGCGTGACTCCCCCTGCTGGGAGGGGCGCTGGCCCCTCCCTCTATCTCTCGCGATTCAAGATAGATGGGGTGTCAATCCATCTGTTGGCGAGTGTTCGCGGTCAGTTCCACATCGGGGAGATGCGGGTTTCCAGCGTCTCTTGCTGCTCTTCGGGCATATCGCTGAAGAAGTTGAGCTGGGTCTGCTCTTCCACCTCGCGTACCGAGACCCGGTAGTCGGCGATCTGGCTGATGGGCACCTCTTCCTGCGGCATGATAAAGGCGATGGCCTGCAGTCTGGCCGGGTCCATCACGATCTTGTAGTAGGCGCTCGGGATCGCCACACCCTGACCGATGGACTCTTCAGAGCCGGTAAAGATGGGGCCGGTGATCACCTGCACATCCTTGCGGGAGACCGCCCACTTGTTCACCTTGTCCTCCAGCACGCGCCACGCCTTCTGGTTGAGCACCCCGATCTGCGGCGTCATGTTGCTCAGCAGGAAGCTCTCTTTCATGGTGTTCTTGTTCGATTTCATGTCCCCAGCCGGGGCCTGATGGCCACGGTCGTAGCCCGAGCCCTTGTAATCGGAGAGGGTGGCGCGGTAGGCAACCGGGATCTCCCTGTCCTCGGCGAAGGCATCCTTGCGCGGCACTGTGCCCTGTGCGCTCTGGGCGGTCATCCGGTAGGAGACCCAGTCCGCTACCTTGTAGTCGTAGTTGTAGCCGACGGCATACCCTTCACGGCAGAGCTTCTGATCCGATTCGGAGGGCAGGCCGAAGCGCACGTGCTCGCCGCACTCCCAGTGGGCGGCCAGCAAGGGGGTGGCAGTGAGGGTGAGGGTAACAGCCAGAACCAATTTATTGATTTTTATCATTTTTGTGATGCTCCAGTTTAGTAGGCGGAGCCATTTGACATGAGATCTGACCAGCGCTTCAATTGCTGTTTTTTTACACGTCACCGTTCTGTGACGGCTCGCCAAGATCCGTGATGTGACTGGTTAATATGTTTTAAATCAGTGGCTTGGTCGGTGGGATGATATGCGGTTGCTCGGCTGGCAACGAAAAGGGGCCCGTGATGGGCCCCTTGTGATGAGCTGTCTGACTGCTATCAGGCTGCGTTTGCCTTGTTGCCCAGCGTGCGGGCCAGCAGTGCTTCCGGATTGTGAATCGCCTCCTTGGTCTTCACATCGATGACCTCGATATTGGTGAAGCGCTCGCGGTTCTTGATAGCCACGTCGTGGGCGAAGATGACGCAGCGGGCGTTTGCGACATCCTTGGCGGTAATGCGGTTGATGATGCCGTTGGCGCCCTGGGTCTCGACCTTGATCTTGATCCCCTGTTGGGCAGCGGCCTTCTGCAGGCTCTTGGCGGCCAGGAAGGTGTGGGCCACGCCAGACGGGCAGGCAGTGATGGCCAGTACGTCTGCTTCCCCTTCCGCTTCAATGACTTCGAAGCTGGTTTGGGTGGTGGTCACGTCATCTTCTTCGCTCACCGGCTTCTTCAGCAGGTTAACGATGATGGCTGTGGTCAGGGCGCCGAGGATGGTACCCAGGATGTAGCCCATCTTGCCTTCAACAACCGGCAGGACAATCCAGCCACCCCAGGGGGCGTGGTTGATACTGTGCATCATGAAGCCGGTGATGTTGCCGACGATGCCGCCTGCGACGATGGCCGGGATAACACGCATGGGGTCAGCAGCGGCGAACGGGATAGCACCTTCACTGATACCGATCATGCCCATGATGGCGGCCGCTTTACCGGATTCACGCTCCTCTTTCTTGTAACGCTTCGGAGACATGAAGGTCGCCAGCGCCATACCCAGCGGCGGTACACAGATGGCGATACCGACGCCGCCCATCAGCCAGGGCTGGGTGTTGACCTGAGTCTGGGCAAACAAGGTAGCAACCTTGTTGACCGGGCCGCCCATATCGAAGGCGGTCATACCACCCAGAATGGCACCCAGCATCACTTTACCTGAGCCCGCCATGCTGGAGAGCCAGTGGTTCATCCCTTCCATCATGGCGGCGATCGGGGCACCGATCCCCCACATCACGATGCCACACACCAGGAAGGTACCGATCAGCGGATAGATGAAGATAGAACCAAGGGAGGTCATGGAGTCAGGCAGCTTGATCCGTTTAAGCTGATTGACCACGAAACCTGCGATAAAGCCCACCAGAATGGCGCCGAGGAAACCGGTTTGATAGTGCTGAACGGCAATCCAGGAGCCGATCATGCCCGGAGCCAGGCCCGGCTTGTCAGCCAGCGAGTAGGCGATGTAGCCACCCAGTACGGCAGTAAACAGAGTCAGACCGGCGATACCCATGGTGGCCATGTCTTTGAGGAAGCCCGCTTCCGGCACGGCGCCCTTGCCGCTCATCATCACCGACAGTGACAGCAGCACACCGCCTGCCACGATGAAGGGGATCATGTGGGAGGTACCAAACAGCAGGTGCTGCTTCATGGTGTTGAGGCGATCCTTGAAGGTGCGCTCGTCGGGTTCAACTGGAGCAGTGGCTGCCGGTTTGGCGGCTGGCGCCGGTTTTTCTATTTTCGGGCCCTGTTTGAGCAGGGTCAGGGCTTGCTCGACGGTAGTGGCCGCCTTCATCTGCTCGATAAAACCTGGTTCCAGCAGACGGGTGGAGAGCTCGGCCAGCACTTCGATATGGTGGTTGGCACCGCCATCTGGGGAGGCGATCATGAATATCAGCTGGGTCGGCTTGCCATCTTCGGCGCCGTACTCGATACCTTGGCGGCTGACACCGATGGCAATGGCAGGGCGGCTGACGGCCTTGCTCTTGGCGTGGGGCAGGGCGACACCCTGCTCAAAGCCGGTGCAGTCCAGCTGCTCGCGGGCCCAGACATCTTTGACGAACTGTTGTTGATCAGACACGGCGCCATCGCGCGCCAGCATCTGTGCCATCTCGTCGAACAGGGCCTCCTTGCTGGTGGCCTTCAACTCCAGGCAGATGAGTCTGCCGTTGGTCATGGTGGGTAACATATTACACTCCTGGCTCCGTTGCCGAGCCGCATGATGGGGGGAACAATTGACCTGGATATTGTTCTCCCGTTGGCGCGGTGCCGAAATCGGACAAATGTGCCGTTTACTGGATTTTTGTGCTGTGCAAGTCGCCATGTGACCCAGCTCGCATATCATCATGAAAGCAAATTCATACCGATTATTTATTTTTTTCAAATAAAAACAATGTGTTATGAGTTGATCTTGCTACTTACATGAGTGCGACGAAAAGGTTTCGCCTTCGGAGGTGTGGAGATTTGTGTGCTGCTTTGAGGGCGAAAAATGTGAAGGTGCTGGCAAAACGCGTTGAGAGAACAATCAGAAAGAGGGAGGGCTGCTCTTGATGTGAGTCAATCCATCTACTGATCACTTGTTATGTGCAGCATGGGTGTCTTCGGGTTTTGTATGGTTCCTTGTTTGACAAAGCCCGCCACTTTTATGAATGGCGGGCTGTTTAGTGCTTCAGCCTTATTGAGCTGATTAATGAGGGGAGGAGAATCGGGCGTTATGTCCGAAACTTGCGTACAACCTCCTGCAGTTGTGTTGCCAACAGGTTGAGGTCGTTGCAAGCCTGAGCCATTTGTTTGGCGCCGGTCGCCACTTCTTCCGAGGCATTGCTGATGTTGACTACATTGCGATTGAGCTCCTCGCTTACCGTCCCCTGCTCTTCGGTTGCGGTGGCAATCTGAATATTCATGTGGGAGATACTGTTAACCGAGCTGCTTATTTCGGCAATAGAGGCTCCCGCTTCGCGAGCAGTGTGGACCGTCTCGGACATCATATCCTGACTCTGTTGCATGGTGACGCCCGCTTCGTTAGCACGCTGCTGCAGTTCGGAGATGATGTGGTTGATCTGGGAAGTGGAGTCTTGAGTTCGTTTGGCCAGAGTGCGGACTTCATCTGCTACCACGGCGAAACCACGACCTTGTTCACCGGCTCGGGCTGCCTCGATTGCCGCATTCAGTGCCAGCAGGTTGGTTTGCTCGGCAATTCCCTGAATGACTTCAAGCACCATGCCGATATTTCGGCTGTCATCACCCAGCTGGCGGATCACCAGAGCTGTCTCTTCGATGGCGGTAGCCACCTTTTCAATCCTGCCGATTGAGTCATTGACGGTCTCGCTGCCTTGTGCGGCTGTGTCGCTGGCCGACGTTGCTGCGCTGGCGGCGTCGTTGGTGTTGCGGGCCACCTCCTGCACCGTGGCTTGCATCTCGTTCATGGCTGTGGCCAGCTGATTGAGCTCATGTTGCTGGGCGCCCATGTTGTTGGCCGATTGCTGTGCCACCGCGCTGATCTCTTCGGCGGCCGCACTCAACTGCACTACCGAGCCGGAGACCTCGTTGACCAGCATGCGTAGATTGGATTGCATCTCGTTGAACCCTTGAGCCAGCTTACCCAGCTCGTCATGGGAGAATTGCTTCATGTCGAGTTGGCTGGTGAGGTTGCCTACCGCCACCTGGCGTGTCTGCTCCAGCAGGGTCATCACAGGATTGCGGATCTGCCGGATCAGCAGCCAGGCCACAATAACGACGAATAGCAAGGTTAGCGCACCGACTGTAGTGCTCAGCAGTTTGGCCCGTTCATAGGAAGCCTCACTCTGCTTGGTCAGCAGGTTGGCGACCCGATCGTTCTCCTTGCGCAGCTCCAGACCATCCTGTCCGGCCTGCTCAAGGGCTGCGCGGGATTCGTTTTTGATCAGCGACTGCACCTTGGCAATATCTCCCTGCCGTATGGCTGTTTCCAAGTCACCATGGGCTGAAAAATATTTGGCTGCTGCAGTTTTCAGCTCTGCAAACATGTTGCGATCTCGCTCCGACACAAAAGGCATCGATCCATACCGTTGCTCGGCGGCCATGTACTGACTCTTTGCCGCTTCGAAAGACTGTGTGCTGCTGTTGAGGGAGTCGGGATCCTTGCCCAGTGCATCTATCACCATGTTCAGTTCGGCACGGCGAGCGTCCAGCAAGGACACATGCATCTGGCTGGATGCCCGGATGGAGGGAACGATATTGTCGCTGACCTCACTGGCGTCACGGTAAATATTGGAGAGTTGTAAAGTGGCAAACCAGGCAAAACCCAGCATCAACAAAGCGAGAGTGGTAAACGCCATGGTCAGCTTTTGCCCAATTGTCATTTTTGTCAGCATATATCCTCTTTTATCTATTTTTGTCAGGGGATCTTTGTGTGAAATTTATATCGGCGAATAGATGTGATACCTTAAAAATAAGTCAAATAAAAGAGATCTTAATCATAGAGGGTATTTAAGGTCTATTTCTTTACTGCGATGAGGTTTGGCTGGCATATCAAAAAATAAATATCAAATCTCTCATTACCCTGCTTTTAAATTGATTGAATTGTCAGTTCATGCAGCCTGGCTTTTTTACGGATTACGTCAGCTTTAAGGTGTGATGTAAAAGAAAAAATGCTACATATCATGATCTTATGGTTTTTCTTAAGTTGTTATTTTCGACAAAATTCGAATGGTTTGCTTGGAATTAAATTATAGAACGACTAAAAAATAGGGCCGCATCTCGAAAAATCAAAAGAGATCCCTTTCGTTTGCATTATTAATGGTTCTGTATGACTACGGCTGCTAAATGTTTACAGACCGAATGATGATGGCCGGGGAAAGGTTTAATGGTGATGCATCTATGTGCTGTTTTAGTTTTCATCAGAGGGTGAAAATAGTAGAGGGTAGAGTTGTTATTTTTATTGCCTCCATTTTTTCGGATACTCAGAGTGTCGCCGTTGCTTGTGCAGGCTGGAATTTTCTTCGTTTCAGCAAACCAAGTCATCTGCATCAGGGGTGCGCCAAGCTTGGGTGACAAACCTGTGGAGCTGGTTGTGGGCAGGATGCAATCAGGGATGGGCTTCAGAGCGAGATGCCTGAAGGAAGGTAGGAATAAGAGAGTTGTAGAGATACAGACTGACTTGACTGGTAGGCCATATTGCTCTGTTGGGAGGGGGAGGCATATTCCCCCTCCAACGAGAGTCGACTCTTATGCTGATTAGCAGCGGTTGCCGGCGCGAGCGACCCGCCCTTCGGCCAGCAGTTGATAACTGCCAGTCGCTGCAGGAATAAAGGCAGATTGCCCCTTTTCCAGACGCAGTGACTGTTCGCCTTGCTTGAGGGTCACTGTGTCATCGATGGCAAACAGGATCTCGGCGCTGGCAGTGGTGAGCTGATGCTCGCCAGCCGGGTAGACGCTGAAAGTGAAGTCAGGTACCGGCACGTCGAAGTGCTGTACCGCACCATCACAGCGGGGGGCCAGCAGGATCTGGTCGTCCGGCTTGGGCAAGCAGCGCGTGCAATCCAAAAGCTCTGCCACATCGATGTATTTGGGGGTGAGACCGGCGCGCAGCACGTTGTCCGAGTTGGCCATGATCTCTAGGCCGGTGCCACGCACATAGGCGTGCGGGGTGCAGGCATCGAGGAACATCGCCTGACCTGGCTCAAGCGTCACCACGTTGAGCAGCAGCGGCGAGAAGAGGCCTACATCTCCCGGGTACTGGGCCGCCAGACTGGTGATGAGGGCAAACGTCTCCTCATCCTGATGGGCGGCGGCATAGTCCAGCAGTCCTTCCAACGCCTCCTCCTTGCGCGCCCCTTCCAGTACCAGCAGCTGGTGGAAGAAGTGCTGCAGGCCCGCTTCATTCTGGCTGGCGGCAAGGGCTGCGGTCAGATCGGCGATGGCCGCCAGATTGACCCGCTCGAACAGTGCCAGAATGGCCGAGATGGCGCGAAAGCCATTCATCGCCTGATAGGGGGTGAGGGCAAAGACCAGCTCGGGCTTGTGGTTCGGGTCCTTGTAGTTGCGATTGCTCGCCTTGATATCGATGCCTGCGGCCTCCTCTTTGGCAAAGCCCGCTTCGGCCTGAGCCTTGCTCGGGTGCACCTGAATGGAGAGAGCCTTCTCGGCACACAACACCTTGAACAGGAACGGCAGGCTGCCAAAACGGGCGAAGGTGGCCTCACCCAGAGCGGCGGCCGGAGCCCTGTCGATCACCGAAGAGAGCTTTTGCACACTGCCCGCCAGCGTCACCTCGGAGCAGCCGTTGGGGTGAGCCCCCATCCAGAGCTCGGCCTGGGGTTTGCCTTGCGGGTTGGGAATGCCAAACAGGGTGGTGAGGGAGTCATGACTGCCCCAGTCATAGCCTTGAATCGGGTTTTGCATCAACAGAAAGGAGGGCAGATCGCTACTGCTCATAAGGGACGCCTCGTCTAGTTTGAAGAAAATCGGGTGCAGAAAAGGGTGGCATTACTGCAGTGGACCGGACTATAACATGGGCGGTCGTGCGCGCCGCAACCGCTTGCCTCTCTCTTGATCAGGATCACCATGTCTCTCATCTTCAGCCAACTGCTCGACGGAGCCCTGAGCGAACAGGTTCCATTTGACCAAATCTGGTTTGCCAGTGAACAGGGGGTGCCACCCAGTTTCAGCTATCAGGTCAACTTTCCCCGCCTCGAGCTGGTCTTTAGCGGCGAGTATCTCAACCAAATTTGGGACAGGGAGGAGGGGGTCAGAGAGATCAGCGTGTTACCAGGGCAGGCGCTCTATATTCCCCCTAACGGCTGGAACAAGCCGCTCTGGACCACCGACTGCTCGGTGCTGAGCCTGCTGTTTGGCAAACGCCAGCTGGGGTTCAGCCTGGTGAGCAAACGCCGTGAAGATCCGGACTTTTTCGATGTGCAAAAGCACAGCATCATGGCGCGGGCGGGCCATGTGATCGAACACATTTTGGCGGCGCTGAACGTACTGACCGAGGATCCCGGTCGCTCCCCCACCGATGATCACCTGCTGCAGGCTCTGCTGGCGAGTGCCCGTCAGCTGTTGCTGGAGTCCGCCACGGATCGGCCACGGGGGGCAGAGCTCTTTCACGGGATCTGCATCTATATCCAGGAGAACTTTCACCGTCCCATCACCCGTGACTCCATTGCCCACCGCTTCAACGTTTCAGCCAGCCATCTCTCTCACCTCTTCCGCGAGCAGGGTCATATGCGCCTTGCCGATTACATCAGCTGGGTGCGGATCGATCGGGCCAAATTCATGTTGAAAAAGTACCGCTTTCGTCTTGAGGAGGTGGCCAGTCGCTGCGGTTACAGTGACGTGAACTACTTCTGCCGGGTGTTCAAGCAGAAGACGGGATTGACCCCGACCCAGTATCGCTCCCTGAGTCAGCCCCAAAACCAGAGTCATGAGCTGGCGTGATAGAAACGGGGGCGAAACAGGGGCGCGGCCGGGATGCAATTGCCACTGTCAAAGAGGCTCTACCTCTTTGGTCTGACATGCTTTCTTGTCGTTTTATTATGAAAATGAATGGGCTAAGATGGCCGCGCGCAACAAACAAGTTGATAACAAACGGAAGTTAGGAGATGCCGATGGAAAGCAAAGTAGTAATCCCGACCCAGGGTCAGAAAATCACAGTCGATGCCAACGGCAAGCTGCAGGTTCCCAACCATCCGATCATTCCGTTTATTGAAGGGGATGGCATCGGTGTTGACGTAACCCCGGCCATGTTGAATGTGGTGAATGCTGCGGTCGAGAAAGCCTACAAGGGCGAGCGCAAGATCGCCTGGATGGAGATCTATACCGGCGAGAAGTCGACTCATGTCTATGGCGAAGGTGCCTGGCTGCCGGCCGAAACCCTGGATTTCATTCGTGAATATTGCGTGGCCATCAAGGGCCCGCTGACTACTCCGGTCGGTGGCGGTATTCGCTCCCTCAACGTAGCCCTGCGTCAGGAGCTGGATCTCTACATCTGCCTGCGTCCGGTGCGTTACTACGAAGGGACCCCGAGCCCGGTGAAACGTCCTGATCTGACCGACATGGTGATCTTCCGCGAAAACGCCGAAGACATCTACGCCGGTATCGAGTGGAAGGCCGACAGCGCCGAAGCAAACAAGGTGATCGCCTTCCTGCAAAACGAGATGGGCGTGAAGAAAATTCGCTTCCCCGAGTCCTGCGGGATCGGCATCAAGCCGATGTCCAAAGCCGGTACCGAGCGTCTGGTGCGTGCCGCCATCGAGTATGCCATCGACAACGATCGCGACTCAGTGACCCTGGTGCACAAGGGCAACATCATGAAGTTCACCGAAGGTGCCTTCAAGGATTGGGGTTATGCTCTGGCCCAGAACGAGTACGGTGCCCAGCTGATCGATGGCGGCCCCTGGTGCTCCTTCAAGAACCCGAAAACCGGCAAGACCATCGTCATCAAGGATGTCATCGCCGACGCCTTCCTGCAGCAGATCCTGCTGCGTCCGGCCGAGTATGACGTCATCGCCTGTATGAACCTCAACGGTGACTACATCTCCGATGCGCTGGCTGCTCAGGTAGGCGGTATCGGCATCGCACCGGGTGCCAACATCGGCGACGGCGTGGCCCTGTTCGAGGCAACTCACGGTACTGCACCGAAATATGCCGGTCAGGACAAGGTCAACCCGGGCTCCCTGATCCTCTCCGCCGAGATGATGCTGCGCCACATGGGCTGGGTTGAAGCGGCCGATCTCATCATCAAGGGGATGGAAGCTGCGATCCGCAACAAGACCGTCACCTATGACTTCGAGCGTCTGATGGAAGGGGCCACCCTGCGTTCCTGCTCCCAGTTTGCTCAGGACATGATCGACCAGATGTAATCTGCTGCTTGCCAGAAACGCAAAACCGGCGCCATGTGCGCCGGTTTTTTATCGTGAAAGAGTGCAGGGGCTTATTGCGCCTGCTCTACGTGTTGCTGATAGCGTTGCTGCCATTTGCTGGTTTCTGCTTCATCACCCTGGGCCTTCCAGAAGGCGCAGATGGTGTTGGCAAGTTCCGAAGCCATCGCGTGATCTCCGTCACGTCGACTCATCAGATAATCTCCCAGCCAGCTTTGATATTGTTTCATTACCCGATCTCCTTATCTCATGTGCCCTTGAGGGTGCCCACCTTGACGGAAGCCTGTCGGCTCATCCTGGGGGGAACATCATCAGGCATGATGGTGCAAAGTCACGACCCGGGCAGAGAGCCCGATGGGCAATCTGGCGGCGAACGTGACGCGAGATGTCAAAAAATGAGCGCCATTTTAGCACAAACTGACCAACTTGGGGAAATTGTCGCCATGGACTGCGACAGAACAGCCCCATCCCCTTGTTCCCACAACAGAAAACCCGCCGTGATGGCGGGTTGATTTGCAGATAAATGTGGCAAAACAGCCTAGATCTTGGCGCTGGCCAGGTACTTTGCCATCTCTTCGGCAGGCACCATGCCACCGCCGGTGGCCCACACCAGATGGGTGGCCTGTGCCATGGTTGCGGCATCGCAACCGCGCCCGGTTAGCCACTCGGGATTGGCTGCCACCCGCCACGGGCCGGCCATACCTGCCAGAGCGGAGGGTTCGAGTGTGATCTGCTCATCGCGCGCCAGCAGTCCGAGCAGGTCATACATCTCCTGATCACTCAGGGTGTAGAAGCCATCAAGCAGTCGTTCCATGGCGCGGCCGACGAAGCCGGAGGCGCGTCCTACCGCGAGGCCATCGGCTGCGGTGAGGTTGTCGATGCCCAGATCCTGCACCGCAATGGCATCGTGCAATCCGGTGTGGACCCCCAGCAACATGCAGGGGGAGTGAGTGGGCTCGGCGAAGAAGCAGTGAACGTTATCCCCGAACGCGAGCTTGAGACCAAAGGCCACGCCGCCCGGGCCGCCACCCACGCCGCAGGGCAGGTAGACAAACAGCGGGTGGTCGGCATCCACCTTGATACCCATCTGGTCGAACTGCTTTTTCACCCGCTCGCCCGCCACCGAGTAGCCGAGGAACAGGGTGCGGGAGTTCTCGTCGTCGATAAAGAAGCAGTTGGGATCGCGCTCGGCCTCTTTGCGCCCCTGTTCCACCGCCACCCCGTAATCTTCGGCATATTCGACCACGATGACGCCGTGTTCACGCAGCTTGCGCTTCTTCCACTCCCGCGCATCGGCTGACATGTGGACGGTGACGGTAAAGCCGAGCTTCGCGCTCATGATGCCGATGGACATGCCAAGGTTGCCGGTGGAGCCCACTGCGATGCTGTACTGGCTGAAGAACTGGCGAAACTCGTCGCTGAACAGTTTGCGGTAGTCATCCTCTTCCCGCAGCAGACCAGTCTTGATCGCCAACTGTTCGGCGTGAGTCAGCACCTCGTAGATACCGCCTCGCGCCTTGATGGAGCCGGAGATGGGCAGGTGACTGTCTTTTTTCAGCAGCAGTCGACCGGTGACCTCAACCCCGTAGCGCCGGTTGAGCGTAGCCTGCATCGCCGGAATAGCGGCGATCTCGGACTCCAGAATGCCGTTACTGGCGCGGGTCTCGGGGAAGGCTTCGCACATGTAGGGGGCGAAGCGGGCCAGCCGGGCGGAAGCGTCCGCCACATTGTTGTTATCGAGCCCCACATAGGGCAGACCGGCAGCCAGAGTGGTGGTGTTGGGGTTGAACCAGGTGACTGGCTCAAGCGCGATCAGGGATTGCACTAGTGGAAATTGCACAGTGAGCTGTTGTACGTTGATGTTTTTCATAGTGTTCTCGGTCTTGTTACACGATAAAGGAGAGCAAGAAGGTACCGGCCAGCGCCATCAGGGAGGCGACAAAGGTGGCGGTGGTGTAGTACTTGAGCGTTTCGTTCAGGGTGGCGCCGCAATACTGCTTGACCAACCAGAACAGAGAGTCAGTCACCATGGTGCAGCCAATGGCACCGGAGCCGATGGCCAGGGTCATGATCTCCGGGCTGATGTTCGGGTAGTGCACCATGATGGGGGAGACGATGGCGGTGGCGCCCATCATGGCGACGGTGGCGGAGCCCACGGCGGCGTGCAGCACGATAGCCACCAGCCAGGCCAGCAGAATCGGGTGCATATCCAACTGGGAGAGGATAGTGGCCAGAGAGTCGCCCAGCCCACTCGCCTTGAGTACGCCGTTGAAGGCGCCGCCCGCTCCGATAATGAGCAGGATATTGGCGATGGAGGAGAAGCACTCCTCGGTCTTGTTAAGCAGTCCCTCCATCTTCATCTGCTGGCGGATCCCCAGCACGTAGTAGGCGGTGAAGGCGGCAATGAACATGGCGGTGATGGGGTTGCCGATAAACTCCAGCACGGTGTAGAGGTGGCTGGCGTGCTCCATATTGAGCTCGGCGACCGTCTTGGCCAGCATCAGCAGGATGGGCAGCAGCACGGTAAAGAGCGAGGCGCTTAAAGTCGGGAGAGTTGCCTCATCGCGCGCCTTGATGTCGGCAAAGGCATCGGGTACCTCCTTGAACGGAATCTGGTTGCCCAGCAGTTTGAGGAACAGGGGGCCGCCGATAAGCGAGGCAAAGAGGCCGACCGCCAGACCATAGACGATGACGGAACCCACATCGGCGCCCAGCTGATTGGTGACATAGAGGGCAGCAGGGTGCGGCGGCACTATGCAGTGCACAGCCATCAGGGCGGTGCAGAGCGGAATGGCCAGGGTCAGCAGCGAGGTTCTGGTCTTGCGGGCGATGGAGAAGGCGAGCGGGATCAGCAGCACTACCCCCACTTCGACAAACAGGGTGATGCCGCACACCAGACCCACCAGTACCATGATGACCTGAGGCGAGAGCCAGCGGCATCTCTGCAGGGCGAGGCCGATGCGCTCCGCAGCCCCCGACACCTCCATCATCTTGCCGAGTATGGTGCCAAGACCGATGACGGCGGCGAGAAAGCCGAGCGTGCCGCCAATGCCATCTTCCATGGCGCTGACCATCTTGAGGGGCTCCATCCCCATCAGGGTGCCGACATAGAAGCTCGCCAGCAGCAGGGCGAGGAAAGGATGCACCTTGCCCTTCACTATGGTGACCACGATAAGAACGATGCTACTTAGCAAGGTAGCGATGACCCATACCTCTGAACTCATACTGCGCCTCGACATCTGTTGTGTGTGATTGTTTATGCGCTTATTGAATGAAAATGAGGCGGGGCTGACAAATGATGAAATCAGCCACTTGGATGAGCTGAGGTGATGCAAAGGCGCTACATTGGTCACAATTTATCGAAATCACACTCTTTGGGTCTTTTGGTTTCATCCTGAAAGTGGCCTGTGGGTGTATCATCGACGGCCATTGCGAAGAGGGGGATGAATGTATAACGGGGATAATTACATATCGCGCAACAAGCTGTTGAGCGGCTACCAGTTGGCCAAGCTGCACACCTTCGAGGCGGCCGCCCGCCACGGATCTTTTGCCATGGCAGCTGATGAATTGTCGCTGAGCCCCAGTGCCGTGAGTCACCGGATCAGCGCGTTGGAAGAGGAGCTGGGGTTCAAGCTCTTTGAGCGTTTTCACCGCAAGGTGATATTGACGGCAGATGGGCAGCGGGTGTTCTGGGCGCTCAAATCTTCGCTGGAGTTCATCAATCAGGAGATCCTGGAGATCAAGAATCAGGAGCTCTCCGGCATTTTGACCATCTATTCTCGCCCCTCCATCGCCCAGTGCTGGCTGGTACCCAGGTTGGCGGAGTTCTCCCGCCTGCATCCGCAGATCGAGCTCAATATCATCACCGGAAACGAGAACATCAACCTGCATGGTTATGGCATCGATTTGACCCTCTATTTCGATGAGAAGAGCCCGGATCGACTCGCCATCCACCCGCTGATGGATGAGTACATGCTGCCGGTCTGCAGCCCGGAATATGCCGAGCAGCACGGGCTTGTCGGTAATCCCGCCAACTTGTCCTTGTGCCGTCTGCTTCATGATCGGCAGGCATGGGGATTTGACTCGGATACCGATGAATGGAGCTGCTGGGCTCGCCACGCCGGGGTCAGCCTTGAGGCATGTCAGCTGAGCATGGGTTTTGATCGTTCGGATCTCGCCATCATCGCCGCCATGAATCACGCCGGGATCGCCATGGGGCGCAAGAATCTGGTGAGCAAGCGACTGGCACGCAACGAGCTGGTGGCCCCTTTCCCCGGGCTCGAGGTCAAGTGCGAACAGCGTTATTACATGGCGACCCTGCCCAATCGGGCGTGTCCCAAGATCCAGGCCTTTATCGACTGGGCGCAGGGAATGGCTGCCGAGATGGAATGAACAGAGGCCGGTGCGCAAGAGCAAAATGAAGATGGTAAAGCGCGAGTGAACGAAGGTAGCAGTTTAACGTAGCGGGAAAATTGGGGGAGAGAGGTTGGCTGATGGTGGTTGGTCGCGAGTGGCCTTGCTGCCAACACCGGATGGCTGGCAGCAAGGCACGGTCGGGATCAGGTGGTCTTTTCCAGATGGTTCTGGTAAATCTGCTGCCACTTGTCCAGTTCGTTTTCATCACCCTGCTGCTGCCAGAACTCGCAGATGGAACTCGCCATCTCGCATGCCATGGCGTGGTCACCGTCACGGCGACTCATCAGGTATTGCCCCAGCCAGCTTTGATACTGTTTCATTGCACGATCTCCTTATCTATTTAACCCTTGATACTGCAGCTGTGGGACACCCGTCCGGCAGTGTTGCGCCACACTCCACTTTCGCCGCGCGCTGCTTGTTATTGCCTCGCTTGTTGTCAATCAGGACAGAGAGCGTATGAGAAAGAGGCGAAAGTGTTAAAAATTGGCCACCACCTTATCACAAAATGGTGTGATATGCAGGCTTTGGGGCCAATTGAGTTATAAGCGCGGGTTGTGTGTCCTGACATAGCGACAGGGATTGACGGAGAGTATCGGCACGCAACTTGTGCCGCAAGCAGGCATTTGAGCGGTTACTGGGTCACCCGACGTGCCTGCCAGTAGCGACTGTTCCAGTAGACGTTGTCGAGGCGGGAGCGGATCACTCCCTTGCTGGTGGAGGCGTGAATAAACTCGCCGGCACCTGTGTAGACCCCCACATGGTACTGTTGCCAGCCGGTTTTGAAGAAGACCAGATCCCCGTGTTGCAACCGGTAGCGATCCACCGGTTTGCCAATGCTGGCTTGAGATTCGGTGGTTCTTGGCAGGTTGAAGCCCAGCACCTGACTGTAGGCGATCTGGGTGAAGGCGGAGCAGTCTAGCCCGGCGCGGCTGGCGCCGCCCATGCGGTAAGGGACACCGCGCCACTGTTGGTAGAAGCCATCGAAGGCACTGCTCTGCAGGGGGGCCGGAGGCGGCTCCGGCGTGCTGGAACAGGCGGCCAGCAGCAGAGTCAGCAGGGATAGCAGCAGCTTGCGATACATCGGGCTCTCTCCACGGACGGGTCTAACAAACGAGACATTTATCGAGCGCCATATCCTGCCAAATCGTTCTGGCGGTAGGGGGCGCGACAACTTTTCCATCATAAACAGGGATCTGGCTCCAGACCTAGTCTCTGAGAGGAAAAATGTGGCGGGGAACTGAAAAACGCCAGCCCGAGGGCTGGCGTTTGTTGTCACTCGTTGTGGCTGATCAGCGGTTTAAGCAGCTCGGCCAGTTTGTAGAAGGTCTGCACCCGGGTGGTGCTGGGGCGCCAGACCAGACCGATCTCGCGATAGGAGGTCTCTCCCGGCAGCGGGATGGCCACCAGATCGGAGTTGGCAAGAATGCCGGCATCGATGGCCATCTGTGGCAGGAAGGTGGTGCCAAGACCCGCTTCCACCATCTGCACCAGGGTGTGCAGGCTGGTGGCGGCAAACGGGTTGATCTTGCTCTTGTCCCGCAGGCGGCAGGCGCTCACTGCGTGCTCGGTGAGGCAGTGCTCCCGCTCCAGCAGGAAGATGCTCTGGTTGGGCAGCTCCTTGTAGTCGAACGGGGTATGCAGACCGGCCGCCATGCTGGCGGGCATCACCATGTGGAACGGATCCTGACCGACGGTCTTGCAGTGAAATCCACCTATCTCGATGGGCAGGGCGAGGATCAGCAAGTCGAGCTGACCCTGCTCCAGCTGCTTGAGCAGATTGCTGGTGGTGTCTTCACGCAGCAACAATTCGAGGTCAGGATAGGTTTTGCTGCACTCTTTCAGCAGCTTGCTCAGCAGGAAGGGGGCGATGGTGGGAATGCAGCCAAGACGCACTGTCCCCTGCATCACGCCCCCTTGATGTTGCCCGAGTTCCATCAGATCCCGCGCATCGGAGAGCAAATTGCGAGCGCGCTCGACGATTTCCATGCCGACCGGGGTCATAATGAAGCTCTTGTGGTCCCGCTCCACCAGTTGCAGGTTCATCATGTCCTCCAGCGTCTGGATCCCGGTACTCAGGGTCGACTGGCTGACATGACAGGCCTTGGCGGCGCGGTTGAAGTTCTTGTGCTCATCGAGAGCGACCAGATATTGCAGCTGTTTGAGGCTGGGCCAACGTTGCATAGAAAAACCCGATTGATGCTATCTATTTAATTTGATTTAACTAATCTACCACCGGGTCTATAGTTTGTCGCTTGAATTAGATGGACTTGGCTCTAGGTAGCCCAATCCTCACCGGATTGTTCACTTCACATAAAGAGGAATTGAATATGGTATTGGTAGGCCGTCCCGCACCCGATTTTACCGCCGCAGCTGTTCTGGGTAATGGCGAGATCGTTGATTCATTCAACCTGTCATCCCACATCAAAGGCAAAGCTGCTGTTGTCTTCTTTTATCCGCTCGATTTCACCTTCGTCTGCCCGTCCGAGCTGATTGCCTTCGATCACCGTTATGAAGAGTTCCAGAAGCGTGGCGTGGAAGTGATCGGTGTTTCCATCGATTCCCAGTTCTCCCACAACGCATGGCGCAATACCAAAGTGGAAGATGGCGGTATCGGTCAGGTCAAGTACCCGCTGATCGCTGACGTCAAGCACGAAATCTGCAAAGCCTATGACGTTGAGCATCCGGAAGCCGGTGTGGCGTTCCGTGGCTCCTTCCTGATCGACAAGAACGGTGTCGTTCGTCACCAGGTTGTCAACGATCTGCCGCTGGGCCGCAACATCGACGAGATGCTGCGCATGGTCGATGCCCTGCAATTCCACGAAGAGCACGGCGAAGTGTGCCCGGCTCAGTGGGAAAAAGGCAAAAAAGGTATGCAAGCCTCTCCGGACGGCGTTGCCAAGTACCTGTCCGAGAATGCTGACTCCCTGTAATCGGGTCGTACTCTCCTTGAAAAACCGGCGTTTTGGCACTAATGCCAGTCAGTTAAGCCTGACTGGCATTGTTTTTATTGGTTTTTTTCACACTGTACTTCTGTGGCCTTGGCTTCACACTGCGGGGGTAACTCCGCTCCCTTCGCTCCGGTAATACAAACTGCCCCGCCTGCTTATCCAGCTCCGCCACCCGCTTCGGGATACTCCCCGGTGACAGGTACGGCATGCAGCTCAGTTCATGGATGAGCTAGACCGACGCCATGTGAAAACTCAGCTGGCTCGCCGTGTATCCCTTCAGACTCGCCGCCATCTTTACCATCTGGCTGCGCGCAAGAGGTTATACGCCAGCAGCACGCCCCACAGCTCTTGCCGTATCCCCGCCGCCTTCTTGCTGCGCAGAGTCAGCCGGTGTTGTTGCAGGCTGTGCTTCATCTCCCGATAGCCCAACTCGATTTCCCAGCGGTGGCTGTATAGCTCGACGATGTCAGCCCCCGGGAAGCGCATCGGGTCGACCATTGAGGTCAATACTTGGCGCGCCTTGCCATTGATGTTTCGGGTCAGCAAGCGCGCTTCCACTTTGTCCGGCAGGTGCGGCCACTACACTTTTTATTGTCCCGGTTCTGGCAGGCAAGCAACTGATTGTCGGTTGCAAAAAACAACGTAATTGCCCTGAAAAATCTAATCTTTACGGCTTTGTTTTGGAGTTGTTAATTATATTATTCGCCAATCTCTGATTACTTTTTTTAATCCATTTGGATTCAAGTGTTGCTGCTATCACATTTTTTGATAATTTAACCGTAACGCAGTCTCTTTGTAGATTTTTTTGTGTTTATGCTCACATTAATTGCAAGTGATAGAACCTAGTATCGCTTCGTCCAGTGAAATAAAACCCTACAAATTAATAAATAAAAAGAGATTTGCGATGAAGATGTATAGCAATCTGCCCATTGGTCTTCATGATATTACCGAAGCCAAAAAAAGACTGACCAACCATATATACAAGACCGCGCAATTACCCTCTAACTACATCAGCGAACGTTGCCATGGCGAGGTTTACCTCAAGCTTGAAAACATGCAACGTACAGGCTCTTTTAAAATTCGTGGTGCCTTCAACAAACTCAGTTCATTAAGTCTGGAGGATCGTCAAAAAGGTGTTGTCGCCTGCTCTGCCGGTAATCACGCGCAGGGGGTATCTTTGTCCAGTGCCATGCTGGGAATTGATGCCAAGGTGGTCATGCCTTGCTGTGCACCAAAATCAAAAATTGCTGCAACCAGCGATTATTCGGCGGAAGTTATTCTGCATGGCAATAGTTTCAATGACACCATTGCCAAAGTCAGTGAAATCGTGGAAATGGAAGGCCGCGTATTTATCCCCCCCTTTGACGATGCAAAAGTGATTGCCGGTCAGGGCACCATTGGTCTGGAAATCATCGAGGATCTCTATGATGTGGACAACATCATAGTGCCGATTGGCGGTGGTGGTCTGATTGCTGGCGTCGCCATGGCCATCAAATCCATCAACCCGACTATCCGTGTGATTGGCGTGCAGTCGGAGAATGTCCACGGCATGGCGGCTTCATACTACGCAGGCACCATTACCAATCACAGAACCAGCAGCACGCTGGCCGATGGCTGTGATGTGGCAAGACCCGGTTCACTGACCTTCGAAATCGTCAAACAATTGGTGGATGATATTGTACTGGTCACCGAGGATGATATTCGTCATAGCATGGTTGACCTTATTCAGCGCAACAAGGTGATTACCGAAGGGGCGGGAGCTCTGGCCTCGGCAGCGCTGCTCAGTGGCAAGCTGAAACATTATGTCGAAGGTAAAAAGACCGTCAGCATTATTTCGGGTGGCAATATTGATCTGACCCGGATCGCCGAAATTATCGAACAGAACAATATTCGTCAATTTAGCCTGTAAGGAATGCAGTCATGATATTAGACAGTGTTGTAACCGGCAGTAAAGAGAATACGCGTGCATGGCGTAAATCGGATACCACATGGGGATTAGGTCTGTTCGGTACTGCTATCGGGGCGGGGGTCTTGTTCTTTCCAATCCGGGCCGGATATGGTGGCCTGATCCCAATATTAATCATGCTGGTGCTGGCTTACCCCATTGCATTTTATTGCCACAGGGCGTTGGCCAGATTATGTCTTTCTGGCAGTAATCCATCGGCAAATATTACCGAGACCGTTGAAGAACATTTTGGCAAGATGGGTGGAGTGGTAATTACCTTCCTCTATTTCTTTGCCATCTGCCCACTGCTGTGGATATATGGTGTGACGATCACCAATACCTTTATGGCATTTTGGGAGCATCAACTACAGTTGGTTCCGCTTAATCGAGGTGTGGTTGCACTGGCATTGTTGATGTTGATGGCATTCGTGATCTACTTCGGTAAAGATCTGATGGTCAAGGTGATGAGCTATCTGGTCTTTCCCTTTATTGCCAGTCTGATCGTTATCTCTCTCTCCCTCGTCCCGTACTGGAACAGTGCCGTCTTTGATCAGGTCAATCTGAGCGAGATATCGATGTTTGGTCACGATGGTATTCTGGTTACCGTCTGGCTGGGGATCTCCATCATGGTCTTCTCCTTCAACTTCTCGCCGATAGTCTCTTCTTTCATTGTCTCCAAACGGGAAGAGTATGAGCAGGAGTTCGGGCGTGATTTTACCGAGAAACGCTGCTCGAAGATTATCTCCGGTGCCAGCATGCTGATGGTGGCCGTGGTGATGTTCTTTGCCTTCAGCTGCCTCTTTACCCTGTCACCGCAAAACATGGCGGAAGCCAAAGCCCAGAATATTCCGGTGCTCTCCTATCTGGCTAACCACTTCTCCTCAATGACGGGCAGCAAGTCTGCGTTTGCCACCACCCTGGAGTATGCGGCGTCCATCATTGCGCTGGTTGCCATCTTCAAATCCTTCTTTGGCCACTATCTGGGGACGCTGGAAGGGTTGAACGGCCTCATCCTCCGCTTTGGCTACCAGGGCGACAAGAGCAAGGTTTCCAGTAAAAAACTCAACATGGTCAGTATGTTGTTCATCATGGGGTCGACCTGGCTGGTCGCTTATGTGAACCCCAACATCCTCGACCTGATTGAGGCCATGGGGGCGCCGATCATCGCTTCCCTGCTCTGTCTGCTGCCGATGTATGCGGTGAGCAAGACACCGGCACTGGCAAAATATAAAGGTCAGGCCAGCAACCTGTTTGTCACCATCATCGGTGTGCTGACCATCCTGAATATAGTTTCCAAGCTGTTCTGAAAACCTTTTCTGCAAGTCATCAGCCATTCAGGCCCCCTGGCGGGGTCTGCATGGCGCAGTCAGAAGTGTGCAATAACCTGTTCTTGGTTGGCCCAATTATGTGGGCCAAGGACAAGGCTATCCGTGATTTGGCCACCACACTCAGTGGTAAATATGTTCTGACTGCAGTGACTCGACATCATAAATATCGAGGCGATGTAATGAAGTTTGATTCGTTGGTTCTGGTTATCAATTGCGGATCTTCGTCGGTCAAATTCTCGGTACTGGAGAGTCAATCCTGTGAGGTGGTGATATCCGGTATGGCGGATGGTATTGAGACGGCCCATCCACAATTGCAAGTGGGTAAAGAGCCCGCAATGTCATTAGCTGAAAATAACCACACCTGTGCATTGGCTGCCATCGCGGCGGAATTGAAAAAAAGGGGTCTGCTGGATGCCATTGCACTGGTGGGTCATCGAATTGCTCATGGTGGTAGTGAATTTAGCGAAGCCGTGATCATTGATGAACATGTATTGGCCAAAATAAAGCAGGTGTCACCCTTGGCTCCCCTGCACAATCACGCCAATTTGAGTGGTGTGATGGCGGCTCGTCAGCTATTTCCCACACAACCCCAAATTGCGGTATTTGATACCGGTTTTCACCAGACCCTGAAGCCGGAAGCCTATATCTATGGGCTGCCTTACCAATATTTGCAGGATTACGGCGTGCGCCGCTATGGCTTCCATGGCACCTCCCATCGCTATGTGGCCGAGCAGGCCTGCGTATTTATGGGGCTGGATGAGCAGCATGCCGGTCTGGTTATCGCCCATCTGGGCAATGGCGCCTCTATTTGCGCGGTACAGGATGGCAAGAGCGTCGATACCTCGATGGGGATGACGCCGCTGGAAGGGTTGATCATGGGCAGCCGAAGCGGCGATATCGATTTTGGCGCGCTGGCCTATATCGCTAGCAAGACGGGGCAATCCATCGAGGATATCGAGCGGGTATTGAACAAGCAGTCCGGTCTGCTGGGTATTTCGGGGTTCTCCTCCGATATGCGGGTATTGGAAGCTGCCTATCACGAAGGACATCCCGGCGCGAAACTGGCCATTCACGCTTTTGTCCACCGTATTGCCCGCCATATCGGCGGCCATGCCACCTCATTGCGCCGGCTGGATGCCGTTATTTTCACCGGCGGGATCGGCGAGAACTCGGCCTTTATCAGAAAGCTGGTATGCGAACGACTTCAGGTATTTGGCGTAGCGATCAGCGAGCCGTTTAACCAGCGTCCCAATAGCGAGGGCTGCCGGGTAATTTCGGCGGCAGAGTCCATGGTGCTGGCGGCGGTTATTCCCACCAATGAAGAGAAAATGATCGCGCTGGATGCCATTCGTCTGGGGCAGCAGGTTCGTCAGGCCGAGTGCGTCTGACATCTTCCACTGTAGTGTCATGAGTAGTGAATGAGGTTTATTTGATGAAAGTTGATATGCAATTGGATCAGGATAAATTCCGTCAGGCATGGCAAGGTTTTGTCGGTGAAAACTGGAAGCACGAGATCAACGTCCGTGATTTTATCCAGCAGAACTACACCCCCTATGAAGGTGACGAACAGTTTTTAGCAGATGCCACAGAAGCGACCACCACTTTGTGGAACAAGGTGATGGAGGGGATCCGTATCGAGAACACCACCCACGCACCGGTCGATTTTGATACCAATATTGCCACGACCATTACTGCCCACGGGCCGGGTTATATCGAGCAAGGGCTGGAAAAGATTGTTGGCCTGCAAACCGACAAGCCCCTTAAAAGAGCACTGCACCCATTTGGCGGCGTAAATATGATCCGCAGCTCTTTTGAAGCATATGGCCGGGCGATGGATCCCGAATTTGAATATACCTTCAGCGAATTGCGCAAAACCCATAATCAGGGGGTGTTCGACGTCTACTCTCCCGAGATGTTGCGCTGCAGAAAATCGGGAATTTTGACCGGTTTGCCGGATGGTTACGGCCGTGGTCGCATTATCGGAGATTATCGTCGGGTCGCGCTCTATGGCATAGATTATCTAATCCGTGAGCGGGAGCTGCAGTTTGCCGATCTGCAACCGGCGCTCGAGCGGGGAGAGCAGCTGGAGCAGGTGATCCGCCAGCGCGAGGAGCTGGCCGAGCACAAGCGGGCACTGGTGCAGATCAAGCAGATGGCGGCCAGCTACGGCTTTGACATCTCCGGGCCGGCGCGCACTGCCCAGCAGGCGGTGCAGTGGCTCTACTTTGCCTATTTGGCGGCGGTGAAGTCGCAAAATGGCGGGGCCATGTCCCTCGGTCGTACTGCCACCTTCCTCGACATCTATATCGAGCGGGATCTTAAGGCGGGGCTTATCAGCGAACAGGATGCCCAGGAGCTGGTCGATCACTTCATCATGAAGATCCGCATGGTACGTTTCCTGCGTACCCCGGAGTTTGACTCCCTCTTCTCCGGCGATCCCATCTGGGCGACCGAGGTGATTGGTGGCATGGGGCTGGATGGTCGTACTCTGGTGACCAAGAACTCCTTCCGTTACCTCCACACCCTCAAGACCATGGGGCCAGCGCCCGAGCCCAACCTCACCATCCTCTGGGCGGAAGGATTGCCGCGGGCCTTCAAGACCTATGCCGCCCGTGTCTCCATCGATACGTCATCCCTGCAGTATGAAAACGATGACCTGATGCGCAACGATTTCGAGAGCGATGACTACGCCATCGCCTGCTGCGTGAGCCCTATGGTGATCGGCAAGCAGATGCAGTTCTTCGGGGCCCGTGCCAATCTGGCCAAGACCCTGCTCTACTGCATCAACGGCGGGGTGGACGAGAAGCTTAAGATCCAGGTTGGCCCGAATGTGGCGCCCATCATGGACGAGGTGCTGGATTACGAGACCGTCATGGCCAGCCTCGACAGCTTTATGGATTGGCTGGCGGTGCAGTACATCAGCGCGTTGAACCTGATCCACTACATGCACGACAAGTACAGCTATGAGGCCTCGCTGATGGCGCTGCACGATCGCGACGTCTATCGCACCATGGCCTGCGGCATTGCCGGTCTGTCGGTGGCGGTCGATTCGCTGGCGGCCATCAAGTACGCTCAGGTCAAGCCGGTGCGCGATGCTGACGGGCTGGCGGTCGATTTCGTGATTGAGGGGGAGTATCCCCAGTACGGCAACAACGACGAGCGGGCCGACTCCATCGCCTGCGATCTGGTCGAGCGCTTCATGAAGAAGATCCAGGCGCTGCCGACCTACCGCAATGCGGTGCCGACCCAGTCGATCCTGACCATCACCTCCAACGTGGTGTATGGCCAGAAGACCGGCAACACCCCGGATGGCCGCCGCGCCGGTGCCTCGTTTGCCCCAGGGGCCAACCCGATGCACGGTCGGGATCGCAAGGGGGCGGTCGCTTCGCTGGCCTCGGTGGCCAAGCTGCCGTTCAAATACGCCAAGGACGGGATCTCCTACACCTTCTCCATCGTGCCAGGGGCGCTCGGCAAGGAACCGGCCAATCGCGAGAACAATCTGGTGGGGCTGATGGATGGCTACTTCCATCACGAGCGGGATGTGGAAGGGGGTCAGCACCTCAACGTCAACGTGATGAACCGCGAGATGCTGCTGGATGCCATCGACAATCCGGACAAGTACCCCAGCCTGACCATCCGGGTCTCCGGCTATGCGGTGCGCTTCAACGCCCTGACTCGCGAGCAGCAACAGGACGTCATCTCCAGAACTTTCACCAACATGATGTAACTCTCATGCCCGGGGTGAGCAGGCTTGCTCCGGGCCTACTTTTTGTTTATCAGCACGAGGAAGTAACAGATGCGACAGGTTATCACTACCAAGGCGGCGCCGGGCGCCATCGGCCCCTATGTGCAGGCCACCCGGATTGGCAACATCCTCTACACCTCCGGTCAGATCCCGCTGGACCCGGTGAGCGGCGACGTTGCGGAGGGGATCGAAGCGCAGACCCTGCGCTCCCTGCAAAACGTACAGGCGATTGTCGAGGCGGCAGGCGGCGAGGTGCGCAACATCTTCAAGACCACGGTGTTTGTTTCGGATCTGAACGACTTTGCTGCGGTCAACCGGGTCTACAACGACTTCTTCACCGAGCACGATGCCATGTATCCGGCTCGCTCCTGCGTGGAAGTGGCTCGGTTACCGAAGGATGTGAAGATCGAGATAGAGGCGATTGCTGCGCTGTAACCCCATCGGGAGTGTGTCAGCAAGCCAAAACAGAGCGGCTGCCAATGGCAGCCGCTTTTGTCTATATGGTCATCGGGCAGATCAGGCGATCCGTTCGATACGAGCCATGTAGAAGCCGTCGAAGCCGGTCTCGGACGGGCTCACGGTGTGATCGTCACGCAGACGGAAGTTCTCGTTGGCGGCGAGGAACTTGTCCACCTGCTGGCGGTTCTCCTCGGGCAGGATGGAGCAGGTTGCATAGACCAGCAGGCCGCCGACTTTCACCATCTGGCTGTAACGCTGCAGGATCTCTTCTTGCAACGCGACCAGCACCGGCAGACGCTCGGCGGTATCACGCCACTTGGCATCCGGATTGCGCTTGAGTACGCCAAGACCGGAGCAGGGCACGTCCAGCAGTACGCGGTCGGCGCTCTCTTTGAGGCGCTTGACGGTCTTGCTGCTGGTGATGACCCGGGTCTCCACGTTGTGGGCACCGGCGCGACGAGCGCGTTGCTTGAGGTTTTCCAGCTTCCACTCTTCCACATCCATCGCCAGCAGACGGCCTTTGCCCTGCATCATGGCGGCGATATGCAGGGTCTTGCCACCAGCACCGGCGCAGGCGTCGATAACGCGCATGCCTGGGGCAACTTCCAGCGCAGCAGCAACCAGCTGGGAGCCTGCGTCCTGCTGTTCGAAGCAACCATCGGCAAAGGCCTTGGTACGGAACAGGGCTGCGTCAGAGGTGACCTGCAGGGCAGTCTCCACACCTTCAACCGGAATTGTGGTGACCTGCTCTTTGGCCAGAATGGCTTGCAGTTCATCACGGGTGCACTTGAGGGTGTTGACCCGCAGGTAGCGCTTGGGCATCCAGGCCAGCGCTGCACGCTCGGCAGGCCAAGCTTCACCCAGCTGCTCGCTACCCAGTTTCTCCAACCAGCTCGGGCAACCATCCATCAATACCGGGTTCTTCTTCGCCTCGGTCAGACGGCGGCGGAATGCTTCCTCATTGAAGCGATCCAGGGTCGGGTTGTTGGGCTGGGCAATTTTGTGGAAGGCGTGCCAGCTGTGCAGCAGTGGCCAGACATTCTTTTCGGCCTGACGCACCTGAATACCGGTGAGGAAACAATAGAGGCTGAGACGGCGCAGCAGGTCGCCGGTGACCAGGGCAATCCTTGCCTGTTCTTGCGGTTTGAGTTCGATGCCGGAGAAGTGACGGGCATAAGCGCGGTCGAGGGTAAGACCCTGACCGAGCACATCGTCAACAATGGCAACGACCAGATCCCCGAAACGGGGCAACAGTGGGGATTTGAGCATGAGATTAACCTTGGCCAGATAAAGATGAACCGCACCTTTGTGAAGAGGAGCAGTTCTAAAATTGACAAATCCGCGCAATGATAGGGGTTAGACGGGGTTGGCGCAACACTCCCCATGGGTGAGTGGCTGAAACAGTGGCGCCGGGCTTTTTGATTCGGCGGGATAATGATGCCGGTAATGGTTCAAAAAAGTGCATGACTACAAGGATGACAAAGATGCATGTGACCAGTAAGTGTTCGTTGGCCTTGTTGGTGGCCAGTTTGTTGGGGTCAACCAGCCTGATGGCCAGCGAGTGGAGTACGGTAGCCGCCAGAGCGACTGCGGAGCAAGGTTATGAGGTGCGGGCTAATCAGTTTCGGGTGGCCAAGGTGCCGCTCGACTATTTTGCCGGGCTGCAAGCCGGGGCGAGTGAGCTGACCCTGCCGCTGCCCGATGGGGGGGAGGTCACCTTTGCTCTGGAAGCCTACGACTTGCTGCCTGCAGATCTCGCCGCCAAGTATCCGCAGATCCGCACCTTCAAGGGTCACAACCCGGCGCATCCGATAGAGACGGGGCGCTTCGATCTGGGGCCGCAAGGTTTCCACGCCATGTTCAGCCATCAGGGCAGGATGGTGTTTGTCGATCCGCTGCGCAATGCCGAAGGCTACGCCGTCTATTACCAGCAGGATGCCCATAGTCGATTGGAAGAGGCTGCAGATGAGGTGATAGGGCCCAAGCTCAGCAAACTGGTGCGCAAGGTGCAAGTGGATGGCAATGTTCGCAAGCGCTACGTCATTGCCATTTCGGCGACAGGAGAGTTTACCCAATACCACGGTGGTTCCAGAGCGCTTACCATGGCGGCGATTGCGACCTTGCTCAACCGCGTCAATCAGGTCTATCAACGGGATGTGGGTGCCGAATTCGTGCTGGCCAGTGGCAATGACAACCTGATCTTTACTGATCCTGCCAGCGACTTGTTTGCCAATGATAATTCGGATGCGCAGACCAATATCGGGGTACAGGCTTATTACTTTACCAATATGCAGCTCGGTAATTTTGATATCGGCCATGTCTTGAATACCAATGGCGGCGGTCTGGCCGGATTGGCAGTGCTCTGCACCAATCAGAAGTCTGGTGGGATGTCGGGTTCACCCACACCGGTTGGAGATGCCTTCTTCGTTGACTATGTGGCTCATGAAATTGGCCACCAGTTTGGTGCTGATCATACCTTCAACGGCACTACCGGGAGTTGCGGTGCTGGTACCCGGGTTGCGAGTCAAGCCTATGAGCCTGGTAGTGGCAGCTCCATCATGGCCTATGCCGGTATTTGTGGTGATGAGAATATCCAGACTCACAGCGACCCCTATTTTCATAGCAAGTCCATCGAGCAGATGCGTGCACACATGGCGACCGTATCGACTTGTGGAACCACACTCGCGTTGAGCAATAATGCCCCGCAGGCAGCTGCAGGGGGGGACTATGTGATCCCTGCCAATACGGCCTTTATGTTAAAAGGGGCTGGTGGAGATCTGGATAGTGATTCTCTGCTCTACAACTGGGAGCAGATCGATCTGGGTACTGAATCGAGCAGTGCCGCCACCATGATTGACGATGGCTCCCGGCCGCTGTTTCGTTTTGTCTCTCCCACGGCATCGCCGGAGCGGATCCTGCCGAGTTTGCCATCCCTGCTCTCCGGCACGCTTGCCAAAGGAGAGGCCTGGCCGACTACCAACCGAGATCTCAATTTCAGACTGACGGTGCGTGATGGTCAGGGTGGCGTTGCCAGTGATGACATGAAAGTGCAAGTGATCAATACCGGTGCGGCATTTCGCATCACCAACCCGTTTTACGGGGTGACTCTCACTCCGGGGGCCAGTCAGGCAGTGGCATGGGATGTGGCGGGCACAACTCTGGCGCCGATCAGTTGCAGCAAGGTGGATATCTCGGTGACCCAGGATGAGGGCGTAAGCTGGACAATGCTCGCCGCCGGACAACCCAATAACGGCGCAGCAACGGTAACGTTGCCTGCCGATCTCACCAGCAGCGTCAGGCTGAAAGTGGCATGCAGCGACAATATCTTCTTTGCCATCAGTCCCCTCAAATTGCCTCTGGTGCAAGGTGGCTCGACTTCAGGTGGCGGCGGTGGTGGCGGGGCGCTCGGATTGTGGACGCTGGCTCTGGCGCTGCTCGGCTGGCAACGGAGGCGCATATGAAGGTAGTCCCTCTGTTGCTGCTTGTCATGCTCGGCGGTTGTCAGGCCGATGCCAGCACGCTGGAACAGGGGCTGAGTGCAAACCTCGCCAGACAGGATTACCGCCTGATAGTGATAGCCGGGCGGGGAGAGTTTGCTCCCGGTATTGCAGCCGAGCAGCAGGCAGAGGCCAAGGCGCGCTGTGGCAAGCGTTATCTGGATGGATTGGGCGATGTGATAAGGCCCGGTCAGCAAGAGATACATGCCAAGTTGAGTGCTTACGCCAGCGAGTATAACCAGCGTATGGTGATTCATTGCCCAATAGCATCGGGCGCTGGCAAGCAGTAATACACCAACGAACCAATCCAAATGGAGGGGATATTCATCCCCCTATCTATCCGTGAAGGCGCCAATGGCGCCTTCACTTTTTCCGTTGTTGAATGGGGCCAGCCTGTATTGCTTGAGATGGGGAGCGCGGGTGTAGCACGATTTTTCAGCGTGACAGAAGTTTTGTGCGAATTTTCTTTTCTGTCTGTCACGCAGATTGTCAATTGAGGCTGCGCCATACTTGTTGTCACCAAGGTAGGGCATGGAGGCTCTATGAAGCACGGCATTGCGGTGATTATCACCAGTTTGTCTGTTCAGGTTGCAGCAGAACCCCAGTGGACCTTCATGGATGAAAACTTGGAAAGGGGAGGGATCTATGATGTGCGAGCTGAAAAGGTCAGAGTGGTGGTTCCTGACAAGCCTTTTGAACCCGGGCATCTCGCCAGTGTATTGACCTTGCCATTGCCGGATGGCACTACGGTGCAGTTTGATGTTCATCCCAATGCCTTGCTCCCGGAGCCTTTGGCCCAGCGCTACCCTTCTATCAATACTTACAGTGGGAAGGCTATCGATCGGGCGGCGGATACAGGCCGATTTGATGTCACCATACATGGTTTTCACGGTATGTTTACCCATCAGGGGCGTACCTTTTATGTCGATCCGCTTCAGGACGGTTTCTCTTATGCCGTTTATGAACAGCAAGATGCCTGGCGGCGACAGGATGTGGATCAGGTGATTGATCCTCATGGTATCGAGCGTGAGCGAGCTGTGCTGGTCGATGGCAATTTGCGCAAGCGCTACAGCATCGCCATCTCGGCAACCGGGGAATATACCCAGTATCACGGTGGTACCAAGGTTGCAGCACTCTCGGCCATTGCAACACTGCTTAATCGGGTCAATGAAGTCTATCGCCGTGATGTGGGGGCCGAGTTTCAGCTTGCAGCTGATACGGATAATGTGATTTTCACCGATCCTGCGACGGATCCTTTCACCAACTCGACCCAGGATATCGCAATCAACCAGACCCAACAGGGGGGGTTGCTCAATCCTTCTTTTGATCTGGGCCATCTGCTGGCTACATCAGGCGGCGGGGTGGCGACCCTGAGATCTTTATGCAACCCTTTCAGCCGTTCACGGGGCATGACTGGAGGCTCACAGCCTATCGGTGATGCGTTCTTTATTGATTATGTGGCTCACGAATTGAGGCACCAGCTGGGGGGCGAGCACTCCTTCAATGGCATGGCCGACAGTTGTGCAACAGGTCGCAAGGCTAGCTCAGCCTGGGAACCGAGCAGTGGCTCGACCATCATGGCCTATGCCGGGATCTGTGGTGAGGAGAATCTGCAGGTTAACAGCACACCTTTTTTTCACAGCAAGTCGATCGAGCAGATGCGGGCTCTGATGGCCTCTCTGCCCTCCTGCGGCACCGACCTTGCGCTTGCCAATAACGCACCGGTTGTGGATGCGGGGGGCGATAGGGTGATCCCCGCCAATACGCCTTTCACTCTTGTCGGTAGTGCGCTGGATCTGGATGGTCATCCCCTCAGTTACACCTGGGAGCAGGTTGATCTTGGCAATGCATCCTACAGCGTGGCAACCATGGTGGATGATGGAACCCGCCCGCTGTTTCGCTTTGTTTCACCAACATCGGATCCCCGCAGAACATTGCCCGCCATGAGCTCTCTGATATCGGGTGTCTTGGCCAAAGGAGAAGCGTGGCCTGCGACCAATCGCAATCTCCAGTTCCGCCTTACCGTACGTGATGGTCAGGGGGCGGTGAGCAGTGATGAAATGGTGGTTCAGGTGATCAATACCGGCGCTGCATTTGCCATCACAGCTCCGCAGATCGGCGCCATGGTGGCGGGTAGCACTCAGCTAGTGACATGGAATGTTGCTGGGACCGATCAGCCTCCTATCAATTGTCCCAGCGTGGATTTGGCACTGACACAGAATGGCGGCTCTACCTGGACTACGCTGGCAAGCGGGCTTGCCAATAACGGTTCGGCCAGTGTGGTGTTGCCTGCACCGTTGACCAGCACGGCCAGGCTGAAGCTGGCATGCAGCAATAATATTTTTTCTCTATCAATGGGATAAGAGGTAATGCGTCTGCCACTACGGAAAGTGCAACTGTCATTACCGACAACAATGCGGGTGGCGGCGGTGGTGCAGTGAATCTTATCGTGATCCTCCTGATGGGAGGGGCAGCCGGATGGCGCAGGTATTACGGTTAGCCGTCAGTTTGCTGTTTCTGCATATCTGCGTGGCGCCTGTTGTGGCCGCATCACTGACCGAGGCAATAGATGAAAGTCTTGCAGCTCAGGATTATCGGCTCATCGTGCGCGGCGGTATGGCTCCGGGGGTTGTGGAGTCATTGCAAGCAGAAGCGAGAACCCGGTGCGGAGTCCGTTATCTGAAAGGGTTCGGTGATGTAATTGAGATGGGCAAGGAGTCGGAGTTTGAGCAGCGGATTGACTATGCCACCCGATATAACCGACAGATGCTGGAAAGGTGCATGCCGGAGGCGATTTCAAGGCCGTAGTGGCTGCTCAACAACGGCGTGTAAATCGGCATGATTGGAGTTATAACTCTAATATTCCAAACATAGTGATAGTCTCATGGGAATGATTCGATGACTCACATATGAGCCCCCATATACTTTTTTTGGAGTTTTAACTCTATTAAAAAGAACTGCTGAAAATGCTAACAAAATGAGCTGTTTATAAACTATAACTCACTAACTTCATGATTTTAAATGAAATAAAATTCATTTAATTTTTATTTGAAAAGTTGAATTGTGATTTGCGTCACGTTATTCTCGCCGGCTGTTCAGTCAGGTGATTAATAATGATGAAGTTCACAATAAATGCAATCTCAGTTGTCATCGCAATGTCAACCAATATCGCGCTGGCATCCCCATGGCATATGATCGAAAAACGCAGCAAGCAGGCCGATGAACCTGTAAGGGCTCGCGCATACAATATCTTTGAGGTAGAACCGGGTTTTTTAGAAAATCTGCGCTTGGGTCAAACCGTGATTGCGCTACCATTGCCTGATGGCAAGATGGTGCAATATGAATTGGAAGCCTATTCCGTATTACCGCCTGCGCTGGCAGCAAAATACCCAGATATCATGACCTATAAAGGACATGAAGTGGGTACCGCCAGCAATACTGGTCGCTTTAATATTTCTCCACGCGGTTTTAACGGCATGTTTATGCATGCTGGAGAGCAGGTGTTTGTCGATATTCAGCGCAACGGTACCTACGCTGTCTATTACAAAAAAGATGCGCATTCAATGAGTGGCAAGAATATCAATGAGATCATTGACAAGTCCGAGCTGAAAAAAAATCTAGAAAATAATACTGAAGCGGCTCGTAACGAGGCTAGTTATAGCAAGGCAGCGCTTACCCAGTACAGCATTGCATTCTCTACCACTGGTGCATATACCAAGTTCTTTGGCGGCAAGGCGCAAGCCTTGGATTCACTGGCTGTATTGGTTAACCGTTTAAATGAGGTGTATGAAAGGGACTTGGGTGTTCGTTTCGTATTGGCAGAGGGAAATCACAATATTATATTCGAAAATCTTGCTGACGATCCTTTTGTGAATGGCAGATATCCAGGTGAAACAAGAGATACTCTTATAAATGCTAGAGTTCAGAGAGAGAAACTGATTAGTAGAGAGATTGGTTATTTCGACCTTGGCCATGTATTGACCGCGGGTAAAGATGCAGGTTCGGCGAGAGTTGGGTCATTATGTGATGACATAGGATATCTTTATTCATCTAGGTCTCAAGCTGTTACAGGAAATATAAATCCTGTTGGTGATGCATTCTTTATTGACTTCGTTGCGCATGAAATTGGCCATCAATTTGGCGCCAATCATACCTACAATGCAAATGGGACACAAAGAGAGCCCTCTATGGCATGGGAGCCAGGCAGTGGTAGTTCAATAATGGGTTATGCGGGTTTGATGGGGGAGCAAAACGTACATCTCAACAGCGAGGCTTATTTTCATAGCAAGTCGATTGAGCAGATGCTGCAGCATATCATCGCGAGAGAAGCCAAAGCGCAGAAAGGGGAGATCGAAATCAAGGACGCAGCGATTCTTGCACCGACTATCGCATCGCGTTGTGGCGCCTCTATTCCGAGACAGAATGGGGACAATTTGGAGCCGGAAATTACCGAAGTGCCGCCAGTGCATGTGATCCCTAAAGGTGTGGCATTTAGCCTGAGTGGTAAGGGCAGTGACCCTGATGGTGATGCACTTGTTTACACTTGGGAGCAGGTTGACCTGAGTGATGATGCAACGACGAGTGGCCATCAATTGAGCTCCGGGTTCCTTGCTACCGGTCCCCTTTATCGTTACTCCGCGCCGACAACATCCCCGGTTCGCCACTTTCCTTCGCTGGCTACCCAGTTAAAAGGGGAAGCTGAGAAAGGTGATGTCTGGGTTAATGTGCCGCGCACCCTTAACTTCCGTCTGGTCGCCCGTGATGGCAAAGGCGGTGGTGCCTATGGTGAGACCTCGGTCGAGGTGGTCGATACAGGTTCACAAACCTTCAAGATATTACCAGCCCCTGACCAGCGTATTCTGGTTGGCAGCCCGACCACAGTGAGCTGGCAAGTGGCTGGCACTGACCGTCATCCTGTCAATTGTCAGCGGGTCGATATCAGTTATAGCAACGATGAAGGCAAGAATTGGCAGACCTTGGTCGATGACAATGGCGTGAGTAACAATGGTGCCCATGAGGTGACCATTCCGGCCAATGCTGGCAGCACTGTTCGCCTCAAGCTGGCCTGTAGCGACAATATCTTCTATGCCATTACGCCAAAGCTGGCGACCAAGAGCAGTGATACACCGGCTCCCCAGCCTGAAAGCAATGGCGGCGGTGGCGGCGGTTCGACCAGTCTGTTCGCGCTGCTGGGCCTTGGTATCGCTGCGCTGCTGCGTCGTCGTGAGACCATGAGCTACTAAACCAGATAACCCAAGGGTGAGATTACCCATCTTTGGTAAATTGATAAACCAAGCGAAGATGCGTTAGCCTCTTCGCTTTTTTTGTATGGTTTACAAGGTCGCTTTATCGAGCGCACAATGCCTGCGTCACTCTCTTGATGGTCGTGGAACCATTATTTATTTGAAGGAAAATCAAGATGATGGATGTTGCTGATCTGCGCCGTGAATACTCCCGTGGCGGGTTGCACCGGGCCGATCTGCCGGCCGAGCCGCTGGTGCTGTTCGAGAAGTGGTTGGCGCAGGCCTGTGAGGCCAAACTGACCGATCCCACCGCTATGGTGGTAGCGACGGTGGATGCCGATGGTCAGCCCTGGCAGCGCACCGTGCTGCTCAAGCACTACGACGCCCAGGGGATGGTCTTTTACACCAACATGGGTAGCCGTAAGGCGCAGCAGCTGGAAGGCAATCCACGTATCAGCCTGCTCTTCCCCTGGCACACGCTGGACAGACAGGTTCATGTGACTGGCCGGGTGGAGAAGATGAGCACCTTCGAGGTGATGAAGTATTTCCACAGCCGCCCCAAGGATAGCCAGATCGCTGCCTGGGTCTCCAAGCAGTCGACCCGCATCTCGGCCCGCGGCGTGCTGGAGGCCAAGTTCCTCGAGCTCAAGCAGAAATTTGCCAATGGCGAAGTGCCGCTGCCGAGCTTCTGGGGCGGATTCAGAGTAGTGATCGAGACGGTGGAGTTCTGGCAGGGGGGCGAGCACCGGCTGCACGACCGCTTCTACTACACCCGCGACGGGGATGGCTGGCATATCGAGCGTCTGGCTCCCTGAGCGCGCTATTCAAATCTGTTTTCACAAGGAGTGTGTATGCGTCTGTATGGTGATCTGCGTTCCGGCAACTGTTACAAGGTGTGGCTGCTGGCCCGCTGGCTGGAGCTGCCCCTTGAGTGGGTAGAGGTGGATATTCAGGCGGGGGATACCCGTACCCCCGCATTTCTGGCCATGAACCCCAACGGCAAGATCCCGGTGCTGGAGATTGGCCAGGGCGATACGCTGGCGGAATCCAACGCCATCCTCTTCTATCTGGGGCAAGGCAGTACCTTGTGGTCAACCGATCCGCGCCAGCAGGCCGAGGTGCTCAAATGGATGTTCTTTGAGCAGTACAGCCATGAGCCCTACATCGCGGTGGCCCGCTTTATCGTTCACTATCTCGGCCGACCCGAGTCGCAGGAGGCGAGGCTCGACGGTCTGAAAGCCGGTGGCGAGAAGGCGCTGGCGGTAATGGAGCAGCAGCTGAAACAGAGCCCCTACCTGTGCGGTGATGCGCCTACCATCGCCGATATCGCCCTTTATGCCTACACCCATGTGGCAGAGGAGGGGATCTTCTCCCTGCAGGGGTGGCCCGCTATCCGCAGCTGGATCGCCCGTATCGAAGCCCATCCCCGCAATCTGACGCTGCCAGCGGCCTGTCAGGCCAGCTGATGGAACTGCTGATCGAGGCCAGTCTGTGGCAACCGCAGTGGGCTGCGCTGTTGCCGCACTGGCAGCAGCAAGGTCATCGCTGGCAGCTGCTGCTGGGCAAAGAGGCGGCGGCCGCCCTCGATCAAACCGATGTTCCCTGGGCGAGCAGCCCTCCAGACGGGGTGCTCTGCCCGGGAGCCCTGCTGGCTGCCTGGCTCGATGGGGATCTGCTGGCGGATTTTCATGTTGATCCCAGCCGCCAGGTTCTGATCAGTGCCTCCACCTCGCTACTGACCCTCGCCAGAGAGCAGGGTCTGCTTACCCTTGGTCCTGTGGGGGCCGATCTGCCGCTTACCCCCGAGGCCGATTTGGGCGCCGTGCTCAATCGCCTGCTGGCGCGCCGCGTGACGGTGCCGACCCTGGCTGAGGGGCATTCGCTATCAGGTGTCGTATTGCGACCACTGCAGGCCGACGATGAGCGCGAGATAGTGCGCTACTGCAGCGACGAGGCGCTGGCCCGCTACACCCTCAATATTCCTCACCCCTATCCGCCGGAGGGGGCCCGCGACTGGCTGGCGCTAAGCTGGCGCAAGGCAGCGCTTGGCCTTGGTTGGAGCTGGGCCATCACCTTGCCAGAGGAGCAAGGTGTGGCGTTGCTTGGGGTGATCTCCCTGCACTGGAATGGCGAGCTCGCCTGGTGGGTGGGCGTCCCCTGGCAGAATCGCGGTCTGGCGACCCGGGCAGCAAGCTTGGTCAAAGCGTTCGCCCTTGACCAACTGCAATTGCCAGCGCTGACGGCTCGCCATATGCCAGACAATTTAGCCTCCGGCCGGGTGATGGCAAAAGTGGGGATGCACTATCGCGGGCGGCGCCATATCAGCGGTCGCCAGCCGTGCGAGGTGAGTTACTGGCGACTGGATCGCGCACCCTCCTTACCCAATTCCTTGGCCGAGGAGATTGCCTGCTGGCTTGCTGATGAGCGGATCGCCGTGGTGATCCTGTGGGAGCCCGCCACGACCAATCGGCAGAGAGCCAACGGCAAGCTCGCCATCTCGCTCTTTGTGGATGAGAGGGGCGCGGGGGAAGAGTCCTGCTCTATGCGCTGCCCGCCGCATCTTGAGAGGTTGCTGGCGCTGCACTGTTACCCCGTCGATCTGCTGGAGCAGGCCGAACCGGAGCAGTTGTCCCATCTTGGCGGCGTCTTGCTGAAAGACAGGGATGAACAGGGGCTGGCGTGGCTGCTACAACTGGCCGCGCTGCAGCGTCAAGGGCCCGACCTGCTCAGCCGCGAGGAGCGCGCATCACGGTTCCACTGGTTCAACCAATTGATGGCGCAGGCGCTGGGCGGCAACGGTGACTCGCCGCAGATACGCTATCAGCAGTTACGGCTGCTGGTGGAGCTGCCGGAGCTGGTCGATGAGCTGGATGGCTGTTGGCATCAAACGCCCGAACTGACCTTTGAGCGGTTGGCGCGGGAGGCTCCCGCCCTCTGGCTGGCCTACCGCGAGGCGATGAACAGGGTCACCCCGGCTACGCTAACCGCCTTGCAGCAGCAGTTTGCCGCTCGTTTTCCTGAGTGCACCCTCCCATTTTTGGACAAAGGTATTCAGAATGACCAGCCGTTGTGTGGAATAATGCCCGCTCTGCTGTACGAGGAGTAATACCTGATGTTGAGAACCGAGCGCCCCGGTGACATGCTGCCGGTCTATGAGCTGCTGAGTGCCGCCTTCGGTCGTTCCGATGAGGCCGAACTGGTCAACCGCCTGCGCGAATGTGGTGCTGCCGTAGTGACCATGGTCGAAGAGGAAGAGTACGAGTTCATGGGGCACCTGATGCTAAGCCCGATCACCATTAACGGCATGGAAGGGCCCTGGCTCGGTCTGGCGCCGGTCGCGGTTCATCCCGACTGGCAAGGTCAGGGGATTGGCTCTGATCTCATCCGTGAAGGGCTTGATACGGCGCTTGAGATGGACTGGAAAGGGGTGGTAGTACTCGGGGATCCGGCCTATTACAGCCGTTTCGGTTTCCGCCCGGCTAGCGAGTTTGGCCTGCACTGCATCTATGAGGTGCCTGCCGACTGCTTTATGGCGATGGAGCTGCAGGAGCGCGGTTTTGCGGGTGTGCAGGGTGAGGTGCTCTATCACCCCCTGTTTGATGAACTTCCCGACGAGCTGCCGGACGGGCAGGCAGAAGAGTCCCATTTCTAGCGAGAAGTTGCAGCGACAAGCTATAACGAAAAAGCCCTCATCGAGGGCTTTTTCAGTTTATATCAGTCCCTGCCGGGCTTATTCGAGCAAATAGGCTCAGGCAATGATGTCGAGCTGGGTGCCCTTGCGATTATCTTCGCCCACCATGTCACCCATCTGCTGGGCGAGCGGGCTCTGCTGGAATTGCATGTAGTCGCTCAGATTCTGCTGGCGCTGGTAGCGATTGGCCGCCTGATAGAGTTCAGCCGTGCTCGGGCCCGACTTGCTGTCGCTCTCCTGACCGCTGGCCTCCAGGTAGCGCTCCACCACGGCTTTATCTTGCTGGTTAGCCGTGTAAGAGACAGCCAGGGTTCTGCGAGCCGTTGCTTTCTCTTCGCTCTGTGCCTGCAATTCATCCTTCTTGATCAGTGCTTCGTTACGGGCCTGACTGACCTGCTCGGGTGTGACAGCCGGAGAGGAGGGATATTTGCCGTAATCAGGCAGCGGCATGGGCCGGGAGGTGATTTGCATGGTGGCGCTTCTCTTTTGAACAGGGACGGACGCATGATACCCATCCATGTTAGCTCAATAAATCACCACGTGTCGGTTCATCAAGAGCTGGTTCAGCTTCGCGCATCGATTGTTAATTGAACCGCCTCTGATGTCTAGTCCTGAAATAGGTTTACACATTTTCAACTAGCATTTCTCTACTCAGAACCCCCTATGTACCGCATCGGGGGTTCTATATTTCAACGCATGGTAATCCCCCCGAAAAACCGGGGTGCTCATAAGTAGAATTTTCCCGTACCTTGAACGTTGGAGGTTCTACATGAAAACATCACGCTTTAGCGATACCCAGATCATCGCCATCCTCAAACAAGCTGAGGCCGGGTTGCCTG
>NZ_CAWMRY010000033.1:0-61548 GCF_963870295.1 Aeromonas sp. ANP5
CTGGCGAAGAAGGTGGCACGTTCCACGTGAAACATGGCTCCGTCTTGATGGTGCCGGCTCAGCCCAGTTCGGGAGCCGGGCAGTAGAGGCGCAGACGATGGCCATCCGGATCGAGGGCCATGCAGGTGTAGCCAAACTCCATCTTGGTCGGCGCCTGGATCAGGGTGAGCCCGCGCTCCAGCCACTCGGCAGACAGACGATCGACGGCATCATCATCGGGGAGGGCGAAGGCCAGCTCCATCGCTCCGGCCGTTTGGGTTACTGCGGGCTCGACTGTGGCGCTGGACCAGAGTGCCAGTTTGGCGCCCGATTCGAACACGAACATGGCAAAGGTAGGTGACTCCTCCACCGGTTCACGCCCGAACAACTCGCGGTAGAAGAGCGCGCTGCGGGTCGGGTTGGTAACGTAGAGGATGGTGAACTGGGGGACTAACATGGTGATGCTCCTTGCTGATGAGATGGCGCATCGGCGCCGACCCCGTCAGCATGGCGCTACCTGCTGTCAGTTTCTGTCAGCAATAAATTTCGGCTGCGGGATTTGCTGGGTGGCGCGCCACTCCTTCAGCAGGCTCTCTCTGCTTTTTGGATAGCGGCAATCTTGCGGCTGCATCCGGGTGATGCGATCCACCCGAAAGTGGCGAAAGCCCTGACGCAGTTCGCACCAGGCCACCAGTACCCGTACCTGTTCGAAGTAGCCGAGGGCAAAGGGCCAGACGGTGCGCTCTGAGGCCTCATCCTTGAGATCGCGATAGATCAGGGTCACCTTGCGTTGCTGGCGGATGGCGCTGCGCAGTGGGGCTTCATCGGTGAGGCTCTCGCTGCGGGAGGTACCGATTAGCAGGGCATTGCTCTGGAGCTGCTGGCGATAGTCGGCAGGCAGCACGGCTTCTATCTTGGCCAGCGCACTGCTGGCCGATGCACTCAAGGCTCCATCACCGTGGGCGACGACCCAGCGTGAGCCCAGTACCAGCGCATCCAGCTCCTCTTCACTGAACATCAATGGCGGCAGCATGAAGCCGGGACGCAGCACATAGCCGATGCCCGCTTCCCCCTCGATGTGGGCTCCCTGTGCCTGCAGGGTGGCGATATCCCGATAGAGGGTGCGTAGGCTGATGCCAAGCTGGCTGGCCAGCTCGCTGCCGGTGATGGCGTAGCGGTGGCCGCGCAGCAGCTGGAGCAGGGCTAGCAGGCGTTCGGAACGGGACATGGAATGACTCCTCGGGATCTCTGGTTAGCCTGCCATAGCGAGGTGAGCGGGTACAGCGGGTTTCATCAGGAGTTCTGGCCACGAAAAGATCGTCGCCACTCGCTGGGGGAGATGGAAAAGCGGGCGCGGAAGTGGTTGCGCAGGGAGGTGGCACTCTTGAAGCCGACCAGCTCGGCAATGCGATCGATGGAATGGCCGCTTATCTCCAGCAGCTCCTGACTGCGCCTGAGCCGTTCCGCCAGCAGCCATTCACCCACCGAGAGGCCGGTAGCCTGATGAAAACGGCGGGTAAAGGAGCGGCGGCTCATCAGGGTGTGGGCCGCCAGAGAATCGAGGGTGTGGGGTTCGGCCAGATGGGCACGCAGGTGATCGAGCAACTGGTTCATCCTGACATCGCGAGTGGAGGCGGGCAGCGGCTGTTCGATAAACTGGGCTTGGCCCCCTTCCCTGTGAGGCGGGATCACCAGCCGCCGCGCCACCTTGTTGGCGATGGCCGAGCCGTGGTACTGGCGTACCAGATAGAGGCAGCAGTCCAGTCCGGCGGCGGTACCTGCCGAGGTGACCAGCCCATCATCATCGACATAGAGGGCGTTGGTATCGAGCTGCACGCAAGGAAAGCGGCGGCAGAAATCCTGTTCGTACTCCCAGTGGGTAGATGCCTTGCGGCCATTGAGCAGCCCGGCGTAGGCGAGCACATAGGTGCCAAGACAGAGCCCGACCAGTCGGGCACCTCTGGCTCTGGCGGCAATTAGGGCATCGAGCAGCGCTGCGGGTGGCCGTGCTGCCGGGTCGTGCCAGAAGGGGATGACGATGATCTCCGCCTCGGCCAGCACCTCCAGCCCATGAGGAGCCTGAATGGTGAAGCCTTGCGCCGAGTGTGAATGAGGGTTGCCATCACCGCAGCAGATCTTGAGCTCGAACAGCGGCTGGCCCGGCAGGATATCGCCGAAGATGAGGCAGGGGACGGCGCAGTGAAAAGGGCTGAAGTGATCGAAGGTCACCACGGCAACGATCGGGGTGGTCATGGAGTTGGCTCCTCTCTGCGCGCAGACCACTCATCATAAGCGTTTGGCAGTGAAAGCCGAAGGGCCATCTCTGACATGGCCCTCTTGTGGATCACAGTGATATCGCCTCGCCATCTTCTGGCACCCGTACCCGATCCATCATGCCCCGCTTCGCCAGATAGTCGCGCAGCTCCTGGCGTGACAGCACCGCGTGGTTAACCGCCTCCATATGGCTGGCGATCAGCGTGGCCTGCGGTGCGGCCTGATAAACGGCGGCGACATCCTCCTTGCCCATGATGATGGAACCGAGTCCGGGCACCTGTGCATCGCCGCAGTTGAGGATGATGACCTCGGGCTGATGCTGTTGCAGGGCTTGCTCGACCCGGGGATGCCAGATGGTATCACCGGCCAGATAGAGGCACTGTTCATCGGGGTGGGAGAAGACCACGCCGCACACTTCTCCCATGCGCTCGCCCAGTACCGCCATCAACTGGTCGTTGCCGTGCTGGCCACCGGTCTGCTGCAGGCGAATGCCGGCAAACTCGGGCTGGTCGCTCAGCAGGCGCACATCCTCAAAGCCACTGGCACGAATGGCATCGGCATCTTTCTGATGTTGTACCAAGAGCGGCAGATGCTTGGGGATCAGGGCTCTGGCTGCGTCATCCCAGTGGTCGGGATGGTCGTGGGTGACGATAACGGCGTCCACATCGACCAGCGTATCGATCGGCAGCGGCAGCTCGACCAGCGGATTGCGCAGCTGGCTATTGGCTGTACCCTCAAAGCCGGGGAAGGCCCCCTTGGCCGAGAGCATGGGGTCGATCAGAAAGCGGGTGCCGGCATAGTCGAGCAGCAAGGTGGCGTTGCGAACCTGGGTAATCTTCATGGGATGGCTCCATGTTGGCTGGTGGATATGCAACCAATTATGGGGCGCTAAGCGAGTTGCCATCAGTGGCCCACGGGTCGATTATCATCACTATCGGGCCAACTGGTTGATGTGCCAAAGGTCGGCAAGGCCATTTAAAAAATTTGAAAAAATCCCCTTGAAAGGAAAAAGTGAGCCCCTATATAGGTAACAAGGCCGGAACGCTCGACAGAGGTTTCGACCAGGCGCCCGTCCATAAGGAGGGCAAAAAATCCGTTATCGCTCACAAGAGGGTAATACTATGCGTTCTATCGACTTTTCTCCGCTCTATCGTTCTGCCATCGGTTTCGATCGTCTGGCCAATCTCATCGAATCTGCGGCCAGCAATGGCAATGCCGGTTATCCCCCCTACAACATCGAGCAGTTGGGTGACAACGACTACCGCATCAGCATGGCGGTGGCGGGCTTTACCCAGGAAGAGCTGGAGCTGAGCTTCCAGGAAAATCTGCTGACGGTGAAGGGCAACAAGCAGGCCGACACCGGGCGCAACTATCTCTATCAGGGGATTGCCGAACGTGGTTTCGAGCGCCGCTTCCAGCTGGCCGACTATGTGCGGGTGAAAGGGGCCGACCTGAAAAACGGCTTGCTGCACATCGAGCTGGTGCGTGAAGTGCCTGAGGCGATGAAGCCGCGCAAGATCGAGATCAACGGCTGATAGCCTGAATTCACTGAAATTTTAAAATTTCCCGGGTGCCGACGACGGGCCTGTGGAGAGTTGAACCTGTTGCTTATTAGAAGGATAGGATTATGCGTAACCTCGATTTTTCTCATCTCTATTCCAACGCCGTCGGCTTCGAGCGGATGGCCCGTGAGCTGGAAGGTCTGTTCGAGCAGAAGACCGCCGCTTACCCCCCGTACAACATCGAAAAGCGCGATCAGGATGGCTATCGCATTACGGTCGCCGTGGCTGGCTTCGAGCGCGAAGAGCTGGAGCTGGAGACCGAAAACGGCACCCTCAAGGTGAAGGGGCGCAAAGGGGCTGCGGCCGGTGAGCGTCAGTTCCTCCATCAGGGGATTGCCGAGCGTGACTTCGAGCTCGCCTTTAAGCTGAGCCAGCACGTGGAAGTGCAGGGTGCCAAGCTGGAGCATGGTCTGTTGACCATCGACCTGGCTCGCGAACTGCCGGAGGCTCTCAAGCCCCGTGCCATCCCCATCGGTAAACCCGAGCAACTGGCGCTGCCCGGTTAAGCAAACCGGATCGCGATAAACAACAAAGGCCTGCATCTGCAGGCCTTTCTGTTTTTGTATCGCTGGATTGGATTAACTTGCGTAGAGGGCGTTGATCTCGTCGGCCAGAATGGTGATGCCGCGACGCACCAGCTCCTCGCTCTGGGAGTAATTGAGGCGAATGCATTCCCGGCTGTGACGCCACTCGGGGTCATCGATGCCGGGGAAGAAGTAGTGACCCGGCACGATCAGCAGGTTTTTCGCCTTCAGTCGCTCGTACAGCTCCTGACAGTGGATCGGCAAGCCTTCAAACCAGAGCCAGAGGAAGAGGGCCCCTTCCGGCTTGTGAATGTGGAAGCGCGGGTCGGGGATCGCTTCGCGCAGCAGCTGCACCGCCAGCTCCGCCTTCTGCTGATAGAAGGGTTTCACCACCTGTTCGCTGAGAGTGATTATGTCGCCGCTCTCGATCATCGGGATGGTGATGGCGGGCCCCAGACTGCCCGGCGCCAGATTGATGATGCCGCTCAGGTTGGTGATGGCCTGAATGATCTTCTCGTCGGCGATGACGATGCCGCAGCGGGTGCCTGGCAGGCCCAGCTTGGAGAGGCTCATGCAGAGGATGGTGTTGGCGTTCCAGAATGGCTCAGCTTCGCTGAAGATGATGCCCGGGAAGGGGACGCCGTAGGCGTTGTCGATCAGCAGCGGAATCCCCTTGTCGCGGGCGATCTGATCTAGATGTTCGATCTCTTCGTCGGTCAGCACATTGCCGGTGGGGTTGGTCGGGCGGGAGACGCAGATCACTCCGATATCGTCACCTACCTGCAGACTCTCGAAATCCACGTGGTATTTGAACTGGCCATCGGGCAGCTTCTCGATGGTGGGCTTGTAGGCCACGAAGTAGTCGTCCGCCAGCGCCGAGTCGGCATAGCCGATGTATTCGGGGGCGAGCGGGAACAGCACCTTCTTCTTGCGGCCATCGGCAAATTCGCCGGCCAGCAGGTTGAACAGGTAGAAGAAGGCATTCTGGCTGCCGTTGGTCAGGGCGATATTGCGGGCCGAGATATCCCATCCCAACTCCTTGCTGAGCAGGGCAGCCAGCGCTTTGGTGAACCTGTCTTTGCCCTGTGGGCCGTCGTAGTTGGCCATCGCTTTGACCAGCTCGCCGTTGTCGAGCAGGCTCTTGGCCTCGGCCTGAAAGCGTTCCAGCATGGCGGGGATGGGGGCCGGATTGCCGCCACCCAGCATGATGGCGTCCGGATTGGTCAGCCCCTGATTGAGGTCATCCATGAGTTGGGTAATACCGGCGTGGCGAGTGAACTTCTCGCCGAACAAGGAAAATTCCATTCGGTGACAGATCCAGAGTCAGTTACGAAGATGTAGCACCATAGCTCAGTTTAAAAGCAGGTGTCGATCAAAAAGATGGGACGTTCCACGTGGAACATGGTGCAAAAATCAAGCGTGGTTAAAAGTACCAACTGTTGGTTTAAAAATGACCGAGCGGGATGCATTTTGCGACTCAATTTGGTATCGAGATATAGTTAATTTAAACAAAATCATCATGTTATGAATTACGTGAGGATTGGCACAACTATTGGAATAGCTATCTGGTCATCTCAACCATACCGGAGCAAACCAGATGAAAAGCCTGATCGCTACCCTGATTGTGAGTGCCCTGAGCCTGAACGTGATGGCCAACGAAAACCCGCGGCCCGAGCTGGAGAGTGCCAAGCTGGAACAAGATGTGCAGAGCGAGTTGCAACAGGCATCCCATGCCGTGGTGAAGGATGCGCTGCACAATCTCAAGCCGCTGGCGCTGGATACCCTGGTGGTGGAGGCGAGTCAGGCTGTGGCGACTCACCCCGAGAGTTGAGGTAGCGCAGGGGGGTCTGTCCCGTATGTTGTTTGAAGAAGCTGATGAAGGCGCTGTCGCTGGAGAACTCCAGCGCAGCGGCAATCCGGCTGATAGGCTCGCTTTCTGCCAGCAGCTCCATGGCGCGCAACAGCCGCCACTGCTGACGCCACGCCTGATAGCTCATGCCGGTCTCCCGCATAAAGATGCGGCCAATGGTCTTGTCACTGGCACCCACCCGTTCGGCCAGCCGGTTGAGCCGATCGGGTAGGGCATCCCCCCGTTTCAACTGCTGTAGCCAGCCGCCCAGTCTGGGATCGGTTGGCAGCGGCAGCTGCCATGACTCCCGCGGCGCCAGCCTCAATTCTTCCATAAACAGAGCCACCGTCCGTCGTTGCTGCTCTTGCGGTTTGTCCCACGGCCAGAGCGCCATCCGTTCGATCAGTTCGTGCAGCAGCGGATTGACCGCCAGCACTTCGACCGTGCCGGGCAACTCGGGGTGCGGCTGGAAGTAGAGGGAGCGGTAGGCCACCACACCACGCATCAGTACCCGGTGGGCTGTGCCCGCCGGCAGCCAGGCGGCGCGGGTGGGCGGCAGCAGGCAGACCCGACCTTCCAGCTCCATGGTCATGCAGCCGGATTGGGCGAACAGCAGCTGATGGCGTTGATGTTGATGCAGACCTGAGTCGTGCCAGCCGAGCGCTGAGGCGATGCCGATCACGCTACCCGTCAGCTGGTCGGGGTCAAAAGGGTGATCGGGAAGAATAAAGGCCATATGTCCGATTTTTGATGTTTATAGTCCTGCTTATTGTAATCAGACAATCGGCATCTCTCTAGAATGGCGACCTCTTGTGAAGGAGGTTTGTCATGAACAACAAGTTGCCACCGCTCTGGCTGGTGGTGGGATTGATGATGTTTCCCCAGATTGTGGAGACCATCTACAGCCCGGTACTGACCCACATCGCTACCCAGTTTCAGGTGAGCGAAGGGCAGGCATCCCAGACCCTGTCGGTCTATTTTCTGGCGTTTGCGGTAGGCGTGGTCTGCTGGGGGCGGCTCTGCGATCTGATCGGGCGGCGTCCCGCCATGCTGACGGGCCTGCTCACCTATGGCGTCGGCACCCTGCTGGCGCTGTTGGCCAACCAGTTTGAAACCCTGCTGCTGGCCCGAGTCATCTCGGCCTTTGGTGCAGCCGTGGGATCCGTGGTGACCCAGACCATGCTGCGCGATAGCTATCAGGGCAGCGATCTGGCGCGGGTCTTCTCGGTAATGGGCATAGCGCTCTCACTCAGCCCGGTGCTGGGGCTGCTCAGTGGTGGGCAGCTGGCGAGCTGGTTCGGTTATCTCGGAGTGTTCAGCGGTCTGTTGGTCCTGGCGGTAGGTTTGCTGCTGGTGACCTGCTGGCAGTTGCCGGAAACCCGTCCGGCCACCACCCGGCGTGTTGCACTCTGGCCGCTGGCATGCCGGATGATGAAGGATGGCGGGCTCTGGCGCAGTGCCATGCTGGTCGCCCTGTTCAACACCATGCTGTTTGGTTACTACAGTCTGGCGCCGTTCCTGTTTGCCGGATTGGGATTGAGCACCGGCGAGTTTGGCTATTCGGGGATCTTGCTGGCGCTGGCGACTCTGCTTGGCAGCCTGCTCAACAAGCATCTGCTGGGGAGGGGGTGGCTGCCGTCATCTCTGGTCAGGTTGGCTTGCGCTCTGGCGCTGGTCGCCGGGCTGCTGGTCTGGGCGACTCAGGCCAGCCTCTGGTTCCTGTTGCCCATGATGGGTGTGGTGGTGGCCTTCGGACTGGCGATCCCCAACGTGCTGAGTCAGGCGCTGCTGGCCTATCGCGAGGTGGCGGGCAGTGCTGGCGCCCTGTTCGGGCTTGGTTACTACCTGCTGCTCAGTCTGGGATTGGCGGTGGCGGCCGGATTGCAGGATCTCGGCCTGTTGCTGAGTGGCTGCGGTCTGCTGGCACTGCTTTGCTGCGGGCGTCGTTCCACGTGAAACGTCAGTTGCCGATAAAGCGGTAGCCGATACCTGATTCGGTCTCGATAAGCGTCGGTTGCTGGGGGTTATCCCCCAGCTTTTTACGCAGGCTGGCGATAACGATGCGCAGGTAGTGGGTGTCCTCCTTGTGGCTCGGCCCCCAGATGTCGTTGAGCAGCTGGGTCTGCATCACCAGCTTGCCGGGGTGGCACACCAGCGCCTGCAGCAGGGCGAACTCCTTGCGGGAGAGGGGAATCTCCTCCTCTTTCATGGTCACCTTGTGGCTGCTGATATCGAGCGTCAGGCCGCATTGGGGGAAGTGGCGCCGTTCGCCACTGCTGACGCCAGCACGTTGGCGCAGCAGCACGCGAATGCGGGCCATCATCTCGCCGATGCCGAACGGCTTGCTCATGTAGTCGTTGGCGCCGGCATCCAGCAGCCGCACCTTCTCCTGCTCCGAATCACGGGCCGACAACACCAGCACAGGATTGGGGTGGTGTTCGCGAATGGCCTGCAACACCTGAATGCCATCGCCATCCGGCAGACCGAGATCGAGGATCACCAGATCGGGGTTGAGGTGGCGATACTGCTCCAGCCCTTCATTGACCCCCACCGCCTCACTCACCTGATGCCCCTCGGCAATCAGGCTGATCCGCAGAAAGCGACGGATCGCCGCTTCATCATCTATGACCAGAATGTGCGCCATCGAACCTCCAGAGGCGAATGGTGGGAGGGGCTGAGTGACCCGATCTGGTGGTCAACCATCAGACCTCCGGTGAATTGAGAGCGAGCGGCAGGGAGATACGCATGCAGGTGCCGTTGCCATTGGGGCCGGAGAAGGCCCAAATCTTGCCGCCGTGGGCCTCTATCATAGCGCGGGAAATGGCGAGGCCAAGCCCGGTGCCACGGCTGCCGCAATCGCCAACCGGCTGGGTGTAGAAGAGGTTGAAGATCTTCTCCCGATCCGACTCGGCGATACCGACCCCGATATCTATGATGTCGATGATAAGGTCGGGCTCAGCCACCATCACCTTGAACTCGATGGGGGTGCCTGCCGGCGAGTAGCGGGAGGCGTTGTCGAGGATGTTGACCAGCACCTGCTCGATCAGGGCGCCATGGACATAGAGCTGGGGCACATGCTGATCGAAATGGACCAGCAGCTTGTGCTGGCGCCAGGAGGAGTCGAGCCGCTTGCGGGCGCTCTCCACCAGATCCGCCAGATCGACCCAGTCCCGTTTCAGCTGGAAGTCGGGGGAGCCGATGCGGGTCATATCCAGCAGATTCTGCACATAGCTGTGCAGGCGGCGCGCCTCCTCCTGCACCGAGTGGAGCAGTTCGTCGCGGTCTTCGGCGGGGATCCGGTCACCATATTCCAGCAGGGTGCTGCCAGCCCCCATGATGGTCGCCAATGGCGTCTTCAAATCGTGGGAGACCGAGGAGAGCAGGGCCGCGCGCATCCGGTCGGTCTCCGCCTGCAACTGGCTGTCGGCCAGCCGCTCGTTGAGGTCTATCCGCGCCAGCGCGGCGCGAATGTCGGTGAGCAGCGCCTGCAGCTGATGCTCGGCAGAGGAGGAGAGCGGATTGGCCAGCGTTATGCCGATCACCAGATCGTCGCTGAGATGGTGATACTGGGCCTCTGCAGCATTGAGGGTGGCGGTGTGGGCCCCGGCGCTCTGCTTCTGGGCCAGACACCAGTCGATGGCCGCCTTGTCGGTCTGGCCGGGCCTGTGCTTCTCGTTGCCGAGCCTGTCGTTGAACTCCTTGTCGATCACCACGGTCGGCTGGCCGAGCGCCAGTGAAATGGCCTGGGCACCTTGTCTGAGCACCTCCTCCGGGCTGCTGGCGGTGGCCAGCCCCTGACTGAGGGAGAGCAGGGCATTGCCCAGCTGCTGGGTCTCGCGCAGACCGATCAGCTGTTGCCGCTGGCGGGAGGCGAGCCGTCCCGCCGTCATGCCGACGATAAGCAGCACAAACAGGGTGAGCAGATCGCTGTGGTTGGCGACGCTCAGGGAGAAGTAGGGGGCGGTGAACAGCAGATTGTGGGCGATAAAGCCCAGCACCGCTGCCAGCGTGGCGGGCACCAGACTGGTGGTGAGGGCCGTCGCCAGCACCCCCAGTACAAAGATGAGCGGCAATGCTGCGGGCGGCAGCCAGTAGGAGAGCCCCCAGGCGGCGGCCGAGGTGATCCCCATGATCACCACTGCCAGCAGGCTGTGGTGTATATCCTTCGGGGTCGGGACGCGCATTCCCACTTCGGGCTTCTGCTTCTCGGTATCGACCAGGGTGATTTCGAGCCCCTGCGCTTGCTTGAGCAGGTGCTGCACCAGCGAGCGGCGCCACGGCGCCTTGTGAGGTTTGCCGAGCAGAAGCTGGGAGACCTGCTGCTGTTCGGCGGTCTCCAGCAGGGTGTTGGCGACCGCCGGACTGGAGAGGGTCAGCACCTTGGCACCGAGGTGGGAGGCGAGCGCCAGCGCCTGCTCCACATCGGCCGAGCGGCGGCCATTGCTGTCGACATGCACTACCAGCCAAGGGAGTTGGCGGCGCTGGGCAAAGCGGTGGCCATAGCGCACCAGCGCCGAGCCGTGCAGATCACCAAGGCAAACCATCAACTTGCCCCGCAGCGGCAAGGTGCTCTTGCCCGCCGCCTGCCACTGCAGTTGCAGATCGCCCTCCACATGGCTGGCGGCGGTCTGCATCGCCAGCTCCCGCAATGCGGTGAGGTTGTTGAGGGAGAAGAAGGATTGCAGGGCGGCCTTGGCCTGATGAGGGACATAAACCTTCCCCTCGCGCAGGCGGCCGAGCAGCTCCTTGGGGGGGAGGTCGATAAGGATAATGCTGTCTGCATCGAGCAGAACCTGATCGGGCAGGGTCTCTTTGACCCTGACCCCGGTCAGCTGCCACACCAGATCGTTGAGGCTCTCCAGATGCTGGACGTTGAGGGTGCTGTAGACGTCGATACCGGCGTTGAGCAGCTCCTCCACATCCTGCCAGCGCTTCTCGTGGCGGCTGCCGGGCGCGTTGCTGTGGGCCAGCTCGTCCACGACCGCGATGGCCGGTTTGCGTGCCAGCAGGCCGTCGAGGTCCATCTCCTCCAGCCGCTGCTGACGGTGCATGTGGATCTTGCGCGGCTGGATGGTGAGTTTGTCGAGCAGGGCCAGCGTCTCCTGCCGGCCGTGGGTCTCCACCACGCCGATCAGGATGTCGACCCCCTCCTTGGCCTGTTCCCGCACCGCCTGCAACATGGCGTAGGTCTTGCCCACGCCGGGGGCGGCCCCGAGAAAGACTTTCAGCTTGCCCTTGTGCTCTTGCTCCAGACTTGCCAGCAGGGCGTCAGCCCTTACCTCATCACGCATCCCCATGCTCCTGCATCAGACTTGTCAGCAGGGCGTCAGCGCTTGCTACATCAGCCATTGTTATCCCTATCGAGCCAACCGCCCGTTGCGAAAATCGAGGTCATCACCAAACCGGAATGGGCACCATCAGGCGCCCTTTTGATGATCCAGTTGCAGATTCAGCTGGAGAATGTTGACCACCTGCGGGCCAAGGATACCAGCTTGTGTGGCCGACTTGACCTGCTCCGTCAGTTGGGCGGGATCCAGTCCACGTTCTTTGGCGACGCGGTCGACCTGAGCCAGCACCGCATCCAGCGGCAGGTGGGGATCGAGGCCGGAGGCGGAGCGGGTCAGCATGGCGGGGGAGCGGGTTCCAGGCTGAGCCTTGGCTGCCTGTTCGGCAAACTCTGCCCGCAGCGTTGAGCTCACCCCCAGATTGCTGGCGCTGCCGCCTATGGTGTTGAAATCGCTGGCGGAGGGACGGGGATGGAAGTAGTCAGCCCGCTCGAATTTCTGCCCCAGCAGGGCGCTGCCGATGAGTTGCTGTTTGCTGTCGGTCAGCTGGCTGCCGTTGGCCTGCCAGGGGAACAGCAGTTGGGCCAGTCCGGTGACCGCCAGCGGATAACCCACTCCCAGCAGCAGGGTCAGGGTCAACAGGGTTCTGATTGCTATCATGATTCTCTTGCTCCAAATGGATGGCTGGGGATGCGGGTCTGTCCCGCATCCCGGTTATGTCGTTACACCAGACCCAGGCCGGTAATGACCAGATCGATCAGCTTGATGCCGATAAACGGCACCAGCAGGCCGCCGACACCGTAGATCAGCAGGTTGCGGCGCAGCAGGCTGGCGGCCGAGCCTTTCAGGTCGACACCACGCAGCGCCAGCGGCACCAGCGCCACAATGATCAGGGCGTTGAAGATGATGGCCGACAGGATGGCGCTCTGCGGGCTGCCCAGCTGCATCAGGTTCAGTGCCCCCAGTTGCGGGTAGGCGGCGATGAACAGGGCTGGCAGGATGGCAAAGTACTTGGCCACGTCGTTGGCGATGGAGAAGGTGGTCAGGGCGCCACGGGTCACCAGCAGCTGTTTGCCGACCAGCACCACGTCCAGCAGCTTGGTGGGGTTGGAGTCGAGATCCACCAGGTTGCCCGCCTCCTTGGCGGCCTGGGTACCCTCGTTCATGGCCAGACCCACGTCAGCCTGCGCCAGTGCGGGCGCATCGTTGGCACCGTCGCCGCACATGGCAACCAGACGACCATCGGCCTGCTCCTGACGGATATAGGCGAGCTTCTTCTCCGGCGTTGCTTCGGCGATGAAGTCATCCACCCCGGCTTCGGCGGCGATGGCGGCGGCGGTTTTCGGGTTGTCTCCGGTGATCATCACGGTACGGATCCCCATATGGCGCAGGATCTGGAAGCGAGCCTTGATACCGGGCTTGATGATGTCCTTGAGGTAGACCACCCCCAGCAGTTTCTCCTGAGTGCAGACCAGCAGCGGAGTCCCACCCTGACGGGCGATGCTGTCGACTGACTTGAGCACCAGCTCCGGCACCGCCTTGCGGTCGAGGCTGAGGTAGTTCAGCACTGCATCCACCGCACCCTTGCGATATTGATGACCGTTGCGATCCAGCCCGCTCAGCCGGGTCTCGGCGCTGAAGGGGATCACCTTGTCGCTCTCCAGCTGGCTCGGCTTTGCCATGCTCTTGCTGGCCAGAGTCAGGATGGATTTGCCCTCCGGGGTGTTGTCACCCAGTGAGGCCAGCATGGCCGCTTGTGCCAGCAGGGCGGGGTCGACACCCGGTGCCGGGATCAGCTCATCCGCCATCCGGTTACCGAAGGTGATGGTGCCGGTCTTGTCCAGCAGCAGGGTGCGCACGTCACCGGCCGCTTCGACGGCCCGGCCCGATTTGGCAATCACGTTCAGTTTCACCAGTCGATCCATACCGGCAATGCCGATGGCGGAGAGCAGGCCGCCGATGGTGGTCGGGATCAGGGTGATAAAGAGCGCGATCAGGTAGAGGCGCGGTACCTGGGTGCCGTTGTAGTCGAGGAACCAGGGCAGGGTGGCGACCACCAGCAGGAAGATCAGGGTCAGCCCGACCAGCAGGGCATCCAGCGCCATCTCGTTGGGAGTTTTCTGGCGCTTGGCCCCTTCCACCAGTGCAATCATGCGATCCAGCGTGCTTTCGCCCGGATTGTTGCTGACGCGTACCCAGATCTCGTCGGAGACGACCGTCGTGTTGCCGGTTACACCGCTGCGATCGGTACCCGATTCGCGGATGACGGGGGCGGATTCACCTGTGATGGCGGCCTCGTTGACCGAGGCGATACCGGCGATCACCTCGCCGTCGGCCGGGATCATCTCGCCGCTGCGTACCAGCACCAGATCCCCCTTCATCAGGCTGGTGGCGGGTACCCATTCGCCCTGACCATCTTTGGCATTAGCCACCCGACGGGCCTTGAGTTGGCTCATGCCAGCCTTGAGGCTGTCGGCCCGCGCCTTGCCGCGACCTTCGGCCAGCGTTTCGGCGAAGTTGGCAAACCAGAGGGTGAGCCAGAGCCAGGCAGTCAGCTGCCAGGCAGTCAGCTGCCAGGCCAGCGAGGGGGCAACACCGGAGAACGGCTGCCCCAGCAGTGACTCCACCGTCGCCATGACTGCTGCCAGCCAGAGGGTGAACAGGATGGGGCTGCCAAACAGCGCCTTGGGATTGAAGCGGTAGATGGCTTCAACCATGGCCTGCAGGATCTGCGATTGCTGTTTTTTACCCTTCACCAGCATGGTGTCGGGACTCATTGAAGTGGACTTGCTCATTTAGAAAGCTCCCAGCATCAGATGTTCTGCCACGGGGCCCAGTGCCAGCACCGGCAGGAAGGAGAGGCCGCCAATCAGCAATACGGTGATGATCAGCAGGGTAATGAAGAGCGGGCCGCGGATCGGGAAATCCCCCTCGCTTATCTTCTGACGCGGAGCGCGGGCGAGCTGGCCGGCTATGGCCATGATGGGGATGATGTAGCCGAAGCGACCGAGCAGCATGGCCAGACCGATGGCAACGCACTGCCAGTTGTCACCGGCAGCAAAGCCGGCAAAGGCTGAGCCGTTGTTACCGGCAGCCGAGGCGTAGGCATAGATGAGGCGTGACAGGCCGTGCGGGCCATCATGGCCGATGATAGTGGCCGCATCCGGCATCAGCAGAGTGACACCGCCGATCACCAAAACCCCCACCGGCATCACCAGCATGCTGGCGACGACCCACTTCATCTCGGTGATACCGAGGCGCTTGCCCAGATAGGTCGGGGTACGTCCCACCATCAGTCCACACAGGAACACGGTCAGCAGCACGAACAGCATCATGCCGTAGATACCGGAGCCGACCCCGCCGAAGATGACCTCGCCCAGCAGCATGTTGACCATGCCCACCATGCCACCGAGCGGAGTAAAGCTGTCGTGCATGGCGTTGACGGCACCGTTGGAGGCGGCAGTGGTCGCCACTTCCCAGATGCTGGAGAGCACAGGGCTGAAGCGGCTCTCCTTGCCTTCCCAGTTGCCAGCCATGTTGCTGGCGTCAGTGGTGAGCTGGGCGAGGGCGTGATCCGGTTTCAGCTCCTGGGAGAGGGAGACGAAGAGCCCCAGCACCAGCATGAGGGTCATGGCGCCGAGAATGGCGCGACTGTGGGCCATGTCTTTCACATAGCGGCCCAGAGTAAAGACCATGGCGGCGGCGATGGTGAGCAGGGCGACCATCTCCAGCCAGTTGGAGAGGGCTGTCGGGTTCTCGAACGGGTGTGCCGAGTTGATGCCGAAGAAGCCGCCGCCGTTGGAGCCAAGCTGCTTGATGGCGATCTGCGAGGCTGCCGGGCCGAGGGGCAGCAGCTGCTCCTGACCTTCCACACCGTGGAACGGCAGATAGGCGGAGAGGCTTTGCGGCACACCTTGCCACACCAGCACCAGCGCCATGATCAGCGCGATGGGCAGCAGCACATAGAGGCAGAAACGCACCAGATCCTGCCAGAAGTTGCCAAGGTTGATGGTCTGCTGACGAGCGATACCGCGGAACAGGGCAATGGCGACGGCGGCGCCCGTCCCTGCGGAGACGAAGTTCTGGGTGGTCAGGCCTACCATCTGGCTGAAGTAGGAGAGGCTGGCCTCACCGGAATAGGCTTGCCAGTTGGTGTTGGTCATAAAGCTGACCGCGGTGTTGAATGCCAGTTGCCAGCTCAGACCCGGCAGTTGTTGCGGGTTGAGGGGCAGCAACCCCTGCGCCATCAGGATCAGGAACAGCAGACCGAAACCGGCGCCGTTGAAGGCCAGCAGGCTGAGGGCGTAGGACTTCCAGTCCTGCTCCCGTCCATCGGTGCCACAACAAGCCAGCGTGGCGCGCTCGACCGGTGCCAGCCAGAGAATTTTGCCTTCAAATACCCGGTAGATGTAGTTGCCCAGCAGCGGTGCCGGCAGCAGAACCAGCAGCACGAAGGCCACCGGATAGATTATTTCTTGCCACATGTTCTAGTTCCTCACTCGTGACTGCGCGTGAGTGCGCGCATCAGATAGGCCATCAAGGCGAGGACGAGCAGCAGATATAGCCAATTCATATCGACTCCATTGAGATAATTAGCTGCGAGAGCCGATGTAAAATCATATCGACTCTGTTGGTGTCATTGACGCTGAAAAGGGTATGTAAAACAGGCGTAAAGGCGCCATAAAGCGGCATGGGGCGGGCGTAAAATCGGCGTAAAAAGAGCAGGTTTGTCGGGCTGGCGAAGGGCTGATATGAAAAAAACCGGCTGCTCGTGACAGGTGATAACTAGATCTGTACAGACAGGCCAACTTCATCTGCCCTTGGCGCATAGTGTTGGCTGACTCCCACAAGTCGATTCTGAAATAAATATTGAAAGCCTTATAGGGTAATATTTAGTAGCCTTTTCCAACTTCAAGTATCAAAAGCAGATTTAACTTGCTCCAACTCTAATCCTCGTTATTAACCCGGCTTGGTCTCATTTCGAGACGAAACTTAAATACTTTGAGCTAATTTATTTAAATGTTTTTAGCCAAGCATGCCTGTGCTAAGTTTAGTTGTTGCGTTAATCGCTGAGTAAACTTGATTTTTTAGCAAAAGGTCCCAAATATCTAGGCATTGGTTAATAACCTCATCATTTTCATCATCTCCTGCTTCTTCATACAATCGCTGGAGAACTTTGATTAAATCTGAATCCCTAATATTCATAGCTCGCTGGTTTTTATCAATAGCATCAGAATTTACGATGTTTTTGACAAGCTGCAATAACTCGTTAGAGATACTAACAAGGTTGACTTTGTTTTCATCTAGATAGTGGAATATTTGCCAAAGGTTATATAACGCAGCTTTTGCATTTGCTAACACTGAGAAGAATGCTGCAGTATCAGTTCTTGACCAATAATTTTTGTTACTAACACTTCTACCAATTTTTTCCAATATAAGCTTATCATCATCATTCGACAAAACTTCATACAGTGGAAGTAACTTTTTTATTGTTGAATTATAACGAGATTCTGTTAAAAATTGTGAAATTACGCTTGTTGCACCACTTTTTAATTGAGTGTCCCACTTTTTAAGTGTATGAATTTGTTCACTAAATAGTTCATAGAAAAACCAACGAGCAGCGATTTGACGACCTGCTTCTTTCTTCACTTCATCAAAAGGCGAGCACTTCATTCTTAAAGTCAAATTTAGATACTGTTCGCGAAATGAGCTATCTTCTGTGAAGCCATCGTTAAAAAAGTAATGATTACCCCTGATACAGGACATTCTCAAATCTTTATTACATAATGCTAAGAATTTTTGGTGCGCCAACTGTCGGTTGTAATTGTATATTGGCAATAGAAGTTCAGAAGCTGAATAATTTACTGCTGGATGAGGGTCATTAATTACGTCATCCAAAGAGTTAATTAATTCACTTGCCAGCTTTTCACTTTTCCAATATAAGTGACCAATTGCACTAAAAGCAATGCCTCTGCAACAATTTATTGCATTGGAAGCTAAGGTTCTAACAAGAACATCTTCAACTACATTAGGTTCGTTATTTACTATTACATTTAGCTTTTCTGGTTCAGGATCTTTAGCTGTTTTTGAAAGTTTTACTAATAGATCAATTATTTTGTTTGACCAGCCATCTTCAGCTATTCGTCTATCAAAAATTCTAACTATTTGATATTCATATCCTTCATATCCAAAGTGATTTATAACTTTTTCTATAAGTTCTACAGGACAAAGTTGCCACCCACTTCTATATTGTTCACTAACTCTATTTTTATCTGTATTAGATAAGCCATAATAAATCCACTCAATATAATCTGAATCTATATTGGGAGGTAGTGTTAATGCTAAACTAGCAAACCTTTCTGGCTCATTAATTACGGCTGTCTCTAGGCTTCTGGCAAATTGTTCTACGCTTGATTCATGAACAACTTGCTTGCCTGCTTGACGCCAAGTTTTCCTATTGGTTCTCTCTTTGGGAGTTAAAATCAACTTAGTCCAAGTAAGGTTTGATAAAACATTACCTAATGGAAGTGGTGAAGTTACCATGCCTCCTGAGCGCCTTAAATGGAAAGCACGACAAAAGTCTCTTTCGGTGTATTCAATAAATTTCCTATTCAAAACGCCGATTAACTGATTTGATTTTTCAGAGCGTCTTGATTGCGATAACTTAGGTAATAAGAAGTATTGAGGCTCACCCCAATATGAATAATAAATACCTTTTCGTCTGCACTCTAGGCGCCATTTATAGTCATCAATAGATCTATTTTGTGTGTAGTTATAAATTTTTTCTTCTAGCTGTAGAAATAAGTATTCACTACAATGGGGAGAAAATTTCTCAATTAACTCACCTGGTAGTTTCCATTCCGCTTCAATATAGGTATTTCCACAGTTCAATCTTTTTTTCGGGGTATAGAGCAACCAACTAACAACAGTGTCGGCTTCACTAGTGGGGTAATATTTTAGAACTTTTGCTATCAGGTGATTCAATACTGGGCTTGCAGAGTTTAGGTGTGTAGCAATCGCTTCAGCGAGCTTTTCTGGTTGATCTTTAAGGCGTTTTGCGGCTTGCTCTATCACTGAAAAAACACAATGAGTAATGCTTTCAACGGCATCGTAGTTTGATTGCCTGTCTTGGCACAGCCATGCCTCATGTATTTGCTCATCATCAATATCGCGAACAATAGAATGGACTATATTAAGTAAGCGGTTTAATGCTTCAAAAGGTATTTGGTGTGAAATTTTTTCAATACCTTCTAAGTCAGACTTGGTAAATATATCTCGGTGAGATATGGCATCGACCTTATCTCTAGACATATATTTTTTTGTACCCAAAACTTCCTTGTAATGCTTAAGAAGCATTTCAATAAGATCTAAGGTTCGTATAGGTGTTTTCTTAGCTAATGTTTTCCAGTGAATGAAATGAGCACTTACGCCTGCCGTTAATAGCTGTTTTCGAATCTCAAACATATCATCAGAATCGTTTTCAATATCCCAGCATAAGGACTCATAAACTCTATTGTTCCATTCTTGGGATATTCCAATGTATGGAACTACCGTTTTCAACACAACGTCAGGCTTTTGATCTGCTATAGATCTTAAGATTCGCAGTAATTTCGATACAAGCTCTTCATCTGTAGCATTATCCAACCATGCGTTTAGAGCGCCTTGTTCTGACAAATAATGAACTAACTCAGGATTTGAGTAGCATGTTGATGATAATAGGTGGGGTAAAAGTTCAGGTGATTTAACAATACTATCAACTAAATTTTTTGCTGGAGCTTTAAAGTTTTTAATTTCTTTAAGTGAGTTAAATAGCAAATACTTTAAGTGAAACCTTATATTTTTACTTTGAAGTAGTGAAGACACTATGTTGCAAAAATCTTTTTGGCTTTCTGTAAGCAACATGCTCATTGCGTACTTTAAGTGCTCTCTTCTTGTTAATGTTTGTTGGGAGAAGTCACCAATCTCTTCTAGAAGTTTATCGAATGAATCCTGTGCTGCGATAAATAACCTGACACCTACTTGGTAATCGAAAAGTGCTTGATGGCTAAAGCTTATTTGCTTGTTTTGTTTTGTAATCAGACCGACAGACAGTAATGCGCTCAATGCAGTTAGCGATATATTGTGTAGGGATGTTTCTGATACAGAGAACTTTGATTTACTAATCATTTGATGTAAAAGTTCATTTATCACCAACAAGTTTTGGTTGGGATCTGTTATTTTATTTGCTTCTAATACTCTATTGTCCCAATAGCGTTTAACAAGTTCAAGCTTGTTCGTAAAGTCAGGGGCACATTTTTCCGAAAGAGCTATAGATATGTATATGCCAAGCCAGAGAGGAATTTTAAGTGTATCTTGTTGCTCTGCTGATAAAGTCTCATATTTCTCATAAGGTTGAACTAATTCTTTAACCGTTTCCTCTGAAAGACTAGACAGTTTTACTGTGTTTAACTCATCATTTATCGAACTTAACCAAGCATTTAAAGCAACATCTTCGCTGATATCAAAATCTCTTGAGGCGAATACTATACTAATATCGACATTAGAATTCCTGAGTGTTAATACTTGTCTTACGATCTCTTGACACACATGAAGAGCATTGTCTGAGTGAGCAGCTGTCCACCTAATAGCATCTAATTGGTCTAACACTAGTACAATTTTATTATTCAAAGCATATTTTGCTAGAGAGTACGTTGGGGTATATGAAAAACCTAATGCTTGGCCAAAAGCATCAGCACTAGTTTCTACCTTACATCTGTCTAGCCTAATTGGTACAACAATTGCGCCTTGCAACTCTAGATCATTCTTTAATTCGAGCAATAGGGCACTTTTACCCATTCCAGCCTCAGCCATTAAAAGAGTTATTGCGTGGCTTTGCGTAGATTGAATGAGCTCATCTAGTTCAGGTCTATGAATATTGGTATTTGCAATCAAATAAGGGGTTATTGATTGTTCAAAGTTGGTGTTTAAATTGTTAATTATTGGCGATATTCTATCGTCAGCTTCAAGTACTTTAGCTTTAAAGCCTGATTTTTGTAGATCTTGAAAAAGGTCGTGAGCGGTTATCTTAGTTCTCAATTTGTCGTCATTATCAGCGTAGTGTTTTAGAAAACTGACAAGTTTGACTGAATTTCCTACGAATAGCTTATTCGCATAATCATTGAGCTGTTCATTCGAGTGGGTGTCGATTGTATATGCGAACACATGAAACTTGGCTAGGAATTGACGAGCACTATCTAAATGCAATTCATTATTAGTATTTAATCCTAACTTGTCGCAAATATAGTCAAAGTCTTTTTTACGAGTTTTGCTTTTTGATATTTGATGCTCGTAATATTGATTAACATCTTCTGGACTATTTCGGGAACTATCCTTTAAATCGGACATCTGCTTTGATGGGAGTGGAGAAATTACATAAAACTCTCGTTTACCTCTTTCAATTTGTTCAAAGGCATTTTTTAGTATTCCTTTCTCATAAAGAAGAGCAACACTCCAATGTTCCGCATCACCAGCTCCAACTTTACATTGATGATGTTCAAGGCTTGTGTCTGAATTTTCAACTATGACATCAGTACCAACTTCATCATTACCTAATGGTTCGATCGTTACAGATGCTATCTTTTCGTCCAACAAGCGCAGTAACTGATAAGCAACCCAATTTGCTTCGTAGCGATTACCTAATTTCTCGGCATACCCGCCTGCTTCCATTGCCATGTTAATCTCCAAAGAGCAGTCGCATTGGCTTAACTTATGTCACTCTAAGCCACTAATCTTAGACACTTTGTATCATTACTAAAATTCGGTCAACTCAGTATGTCAGAGTCAACCTCAAGTCACTCTGCTAACTCGAAATGGGGCATAAACGTTTTAGAAGAGGCTGTGTATCGATGAGTTGATAAATGAAGGCCAGAGAACGAGGCTCCGGCCTATCAGTTTTTCTAGAGTAAGAACGTGTGTAGGTGGGTTTTCTACATTAACCCCTCATAGTAACAAACTCTTCTGTGCAGGTCGGATGGGGAGTGGGGATGCAGTGGTCGGTTTGACCTCTATGTCCCAACTCCCTCAGCCTCAGCGCATGGTGACAAACTCTTCCGCACTGGTGGGGTGGATTGCGACGCAGTTGTCGAAATCTGCCTTGGTGGCACCCATCTTCATGGCGACGCCGAAGCCTTGCAGGATCTCGTCCATCGCAAAGCCGATGCCGTGCAAACCGACCACCTTCTCTTCCGGGCCGACACAGACCAGCTTCATCCGGGTGGGCTGGCGATGCTGGGTCAGTGCCGAGTACATGGCGGTGAACTGGCTGCGGTAGACCTTCACCTGACCCTCGCCGTATTCGGCGATAGCTTCAGGTTCGGTCAGGCCGATGGTGCCGATGGGCGGGTGGCTGAACACCACGGTCGGCACCAGATCGTAGTTGAGGTGTTCGTTCGGCTTGTTGTTGAACAGCCGCTCGGAGAGGCGACGGCCCGCCGCGACGGCTACCGGCGTGAGCTGGATGCGACCCGTGTTGTCACCTACCGCATAGATGTTGGCGACGGAAGTGTTCTGGAACTTGTCGGTCGGGATAAAGCCCTTCTCGTCCAGCGCTATGCCTGCGGCGGCCAGATTCAGGTTGTCGGTAGCCGGTACCCGGCCGATGGCCCAGATCAGGCAGTCGACGGTGAGGTGGCGACCATCTTCCAGTTGCAGGGTCAGGCTGTTGTCAGCGTTCTTGAGCACGGCTTTGGGAATGGCGTGGGTGTGCAGCTTGGGCCCTTCCTGCGCCATGATTTCGACCAGTGTCTCGTGGATCATGGGGTCGAAATTGCGCAGCGGTGCGTGCTTGCGCACCACCAGATGGGTCTCGGAGCCGAGCGCCTGCATCACCCCAGCGATCTCGACTGCGATGTAGCCAGCACCCACCACGGCAACCCGCTTGGGTTGGCTTTGCAGGTCAAAGAAACCGTCGGAGTCGATACCCAGCTCGGCACCCGGGATCGCCGGAATTTCCGGGCGGCCACCGGTAGCGATCAGAATGTGATCGGCCGTGTAGTGCTCGCCATTGACCTCGATGGTGTTGCTGCTGACGAAGCGGGCGAAGCCCTTGATGACGGTGATCTGGTTCTTGCCCAGCACGTTCTGATAGGACTGGTGAATGCGGCCGATGTAGGCCTGGCGGGACTCGACCAGCTTGGCCCAGTTGAAGTGGTTTAGGGTAGTGTCAAAGCCGTAGTCGGCACCATATTTCAGGGCATCGGCGATCTGGCCGGCATACCACATGGCCTTCTTCGGTACGCAGCCTACGTTGACGCAGGTTCCACCCAACTCTTTGGCTTCAATCAGGGCAACTTTCTTACCGTACATGGCAGCCCGGTTGGCAGAAGCAATGCCGCCGCTGCCGCCGCCGATGGCGATATAGTCAAAATGCTGTGCCATTGCGAGGTTCTCCGCTCATTAAGAATGCAATCACAGCATGATGGGGATAAAGCGGCTGGCTCACAAGAGCCAGCACTCAGTTATGTTGGATCGGCAGGCGAATATGGAACTGGGCGCCCTGGCCTGGTTCGCTGGCACAATTGATACGGCCTTTCAGCAGTTGCACCACCAAGTTGTAGATGATGTGGGTGCCCAGACCGCTGCCACCCTGACCCCGCTTGGAGGTGACGAAGGGATCGAAGATGCGCGGCAAGATTTCGGGCGGGATGCCGCGGCCGTTGTCCGAATAGTCGATAAACAGCTCCTCTCCCTGCTGTTCCACCTTGATGGTGATCTTCTTCGGTTTGTCCCAGCTGTCGAACCCGTGGTTGATAGAGTTGAGGATCAGGTTCGAGTAGATCTGGGTAAAGCTGCCCGGGAAGGAGAAGATCGACAGCTTGGGATCGCACTGGATATCCACTTCGCACTGGCTCTTTTTCAGTTTGTGACCGAGAGATACCACCACCTGATGAAGGTTGTCGGCGAGGCTGAAGTTGTAGCGTGCTTCCGATGACTGGTCGACAGCCACCTGCTTGAAGCTGGCAATCAGCTCCGAGGCGCGCCGCAGGTTGCTCTGCAGCAGCTGCATCGACTCGTCGAGGTTGACGGTAAACTCGTTGAGATAGGAGCGCGACAGCTGCTTGGAGTCGATATGAGACTTGAAGTCGGCGACCCGTTCCTGCAGGTAGGAGGAGGCGGTCACGCTGATGCCGATCGGAGTGTTGATCTCGTGTGCCACCCCGGCCACCAGCGAGCCGAGGGAGGCCATCTTCTCCGACTCCACCAGGGTTTGCTGGGCCTGTTTCAGGTCGTCGTACGCCTTGCCGAGCTGGTTGTTGGCTTCGCTCAGGCTGCGGGTACGTTCCACCACCTTGCCTTCCAGCTGTTCGTTGAGCTGGATTATCTCCCGCTCGACCTTTTTCAGCTGGGTGATGTCGTAGCCAAACCCGATCTGGTACTTGAGGTTGGGGCCATCGTAGAAGGGGGCGAAGGTCCATTGCAGTACCAGCTCATGGGCCTGCTGGTCATGCATGATGACCTCTTTGTCGGCTAGTGAACCTTCCGCTGCCAGAATATCGTTCAGCTCTTCCCGTTGCGCTGGGCTGACAAAGAGATCCAGCCAGTTGTGTTGCAACAGCTCCTGCTGGTGGTAGCCGGTCAGCAAGATGGCTGCCGGGTTGATGCTGGCGATGGTCAAATCCGGTTCCATGCAGCAGATGACCATGTTGGCGGAGTTGATCAGGGTGGCGGAGAAATCCCGCTCCTGTTGCAGCTGTTCCACCGCCTGATGACGAGCGACCAGCTCGTCACGTAGCCGGGTGCGCATCTGGTTGAGGGTGGAGACCAGGGTATCCAGTTCGTCCGGTTTCTTGCGTGGTTGCGGGCGGCCTTCCAGCTCCAGCTCCATGTCGAGCCGATCGAGGTTGAACTTCTGGGCGTAGTTGGCGATGCGGTTGATGTGCCTGACCACCAGATAGTAAATGATGATCAGGATGCAAAATGAGACTACCAGGGTCTTGATGGTCTGGCTGACCATGATCAGCACCGATTTTTCGATGAGGCGCTGGTAGATCTGCTCGAGAGAGGCGGCAACGAACAGCTTGCCGACAATCTCCCCCTGATAGGTGAGGTTGAATTCGCGGGAGATATCGTAACTTTCCCGCTCGACCCCCTGGGTCAGTAGCGGGACTTCGGAGTTGCCGAGCATCTCCTTGACCATCACGAACTGCATGTTGGGCAGGTTCATGATCCCTTCAATTTGCACTTTGACCTGCTCTTCATCCAGGTTCCACAAGCTGGCGGCGATGGGTTGCAGGAACGAGGCCTCGATCTGGCCGATGCTGTCTTCGATGACGGCGACATCCTTGCGGTAATCCCAGGCGAGTTGCAGCGCCGTAATGATCATCGCCAATACGGTACTGCACACCAGAATGTAGGAGAGCAGGCGATATGAGAGTCCGTTGCGGCCTACGGCCCTGGCGGTCTTGGTGAAGAGTCCTGACATGGCGTCCTTGCGGTCTGGATGTGGTGTTTTTTAGTTTAACTGCTTCATGCACTTATGTCGTCTTTCCTGCGAAGCATAAAAAAGGCCCCGTATCGGGGCCTTCGCATGTGATTGATGATTAATGTCCGCCGTTTGCTTTGGGCGGAATGGTTTCATCGAATACCGGCAAGGGTTTGTGCTCGGAAGCCAGATAGGTGTAGATCACCGGCAGCACGAACAGGGTGAACAGGGTACCGATGGCGAGACCGGCCACGATGACGATACCGATACTGAAACGCTGTGCCGCACCGGCGCCAGCGGCGTAGAGCAGCGGGATCAGACCGGCAATCATGGCGGCAGTGGTCATCAGGATCGGACGCAGACGCACCTTGGCGGCTTGCATCACGGCTTCCATCCGGTTCATGCCGCGCAGCAGCTGCTCTTCCTTTGCTACTTCACAGATCAGGATACCGTGCTTGGTAATCAGACCCACCAGGGTGATGAGGCCCACCTGGGAGTAGATGTTCATGGTCGCCATACCCCATGCAAGGGCAATCAAGGCCCCGCTGATGGCGAGCGGTACAGAGACCATGATGACCAGCGGGTCACGCACCGACTCGAACTGGATCGCCAGCACCAGGAAGATGATGGCCAGTGCCAGCGCGAAAGTTGCATAGAGCGCATTGCCTTCGGTGACGAACTGACGGGCTTCACCCATGAAGTCGTAACGATAGCCTTGCGGCAGCTTCTCGTCGGCGGTGGTCTGGAACCAGTTGATCGCATCACCCATGGCCACGCCCGGAGCCGGAACGGCGCCAATGGTAGCGGAGTTCAGCTGGTTGAAGTGGGGCAGGGCGCGGGGCTCACCAACCACTTCAATGCTGATCAGGCTGCCGAGCGGGATCGACTTGCCGTCGGCGGCTCGCACGTAGTAGCCCTTGATGGACTCCGGATTGAGACGGTACTTGCGCTCGACCTGCGGGATCACCTCGTAGGAGCGGCCATCCAGGTCGATACGGTTGACGTAACCGTCCGCCATCATGGTGCCCATGGTGATACCTATATCCTGCATGGTGATGCCGTAGGCACCCGCCTTGTCCTTGTCGATGCGGATCTTCATGGTGGCGGAGTCGTAGTTCAGATCGAGATCCGAATAGACGAACTGACCGTTACTCTGCGCCGCTGCCAGAATTTCACCGGCCACCAGGAACAGGCTTTCGAAGCTGTTCGGGGTGGTGATGACGAACTGGATCGGCAGACCACTCGATGCACCCGGCAGTTCCGGGAACTGGAAGGTGGTGATGGCCATACCCGGGATGTCTTTCACCAGATTGGCGACCCGGTCCAGCACCTCTTTCTGGCTCGCTTCACGCTGACTCCAGGGCACCATGGAGGCGATACCGAACGCCTGGTTGGCGTTGAACACCCCTGAGAAGACCTGGGAGAAGGCGATCTCGGGCTGGTCGTCCAGGATCTTGTTCACATCCGCCATGGTGTTTTCGATGTAGTCCAGGTTGGCGTTGGACGGTGCGGTACCCAGCACGGCCATTACCCCCTTGTCCTCTGACGGTGCCAGTTCGCTCGGGATGAACTTGAACAGCAGCGGCAGGCTGGCGAAGACGATGACGGCGAACACCACGATGACGGGGCGCTTTTTCATCACGGCGTGCAGCATGCTGTCGTAGCGATCGGTCATCCGTTCCAGCAGGTGGTGGACTGTGCTCTCGAATTTGCCCGGCTGCTCGTTGGCCTTGAGCATCTTGGAACACATCATCGGTGACAGAGTCAGGGCGATGATGCCCGAGACGAACACGGCACCGGCCAAGGTCAGGGCAAACTCCTTGAACAGGGAGCCGGTGATGCCCCCCATCAGGGCGATAGGGGCGTATACCGCCGCCAGAGTAACCGTCATGGCGATAACCGGCACCGCAATTTCACGGGTACCGATAATGGCGGCCCGGAACGGTTCTTCCCCCTCCTTGATATGGCGGTCGACGTTCTCCAGCACCACGATGGCGTCATCCACCACCAGACCGATCGCCAGCACCATCGCCAGCAGGGTCATCAGGTTTATCGAGAAGCCGAACATATCCATCATCATCACCACGCCGATAAGACTGAGCGGAATGGTGATGATCGGGATGATGACCGCGCGGAACGAACCGAGGAACAGGGTGATGACCACCAGAACGATGGCGGCTGCCTCCAGGATGGTCTTGATAACCTCGTGGATGGACTCGTTGATCGCCACTGTTGAGTCATACATCACGTTGAGACGCATGGTGCTCGGCATATTGCGCTCAAGGCTCGGCAGCAACGCCAGCACATCGTGGGCGATGTTGATGGGGTTGGCTGTCGGCGCGGCGTTGACCGCCATGACCACTGCTTCGCGGCCGTTGGCGCTGGCGCGATAGATGTCGTGGCTCTTCTCGAGGGTCACCTTGGCAATGTCGGAAAGGCGGATCACCTTGCCGTCACGGGTCGCAACGACCAGACGCTTCAGCTCGTCGACATCCTTGACCTGGGTCTCGGCGTTGCCGTTGAACAGGGTGAAGTAACCGGTCGCCTGACCTGTCGCGGACTGATAGTTGTTGCTGTTGAGCACCGTCATCACGTCGCTGGCAGTCAGGTTGAAGGCCGCCATCTTGGCCGGATCCAGCCATACCCGCAGGGCAAACTCGACACCGCCGTAGAGGTCAACCTTGGAGACCCCGCCCACGGTAAAGAGCTGCGGCTTGATAACCCGCTCCAGATAGTCGGTGATCTGGCTGGAGTTGAGCTCCGGGCTGGTAAAGCCGAGGTAGAGCACCGCCGTGGTTGAACCGGTGGAGGAGGTGACCGACGGGTCTTCCGCCTCTTTCGGCAACTGGGAGCGCACCGAGTTCACCTTCGCCAGGATGTCGGACAGCGCGGCGTTGGGGTCGGTGTTGAGCTTCATGTACGCAGTGATGGTGGAGCTGCCCAGCTGGCTGGAGGAGGTCATGAAGTCGATGTTGTCGGCTTGCGCGACAGCCTGTTCCAACGGCTGGGTGATGAACCCCTGGATCAGATCAGAACTGGCGCCATAGTAGCCAGTGCTGACGGTGATCACCGTGTTGGTCACCTCGGGGTATTCCCGTACCTGCATCTTGAAGATGGCCTGAAAGCCCAGCAAGGCGATCAGGAAGCTGAGCGAGATCGCCAGCACAGGCCGTTTTATAAATATGTCAGTAAATCGCATCGCAGATCTCCGCGCTTACAGCATCGGGGTTTGTGCCGGAACGGCCAGGGCATCGTTCTCGACCACATGCACCTTGGTGTCGTTGCTCAGGCGAACCTGACCCGACAGTACGATCTGGTCACCGGCCTGGATGCCGGAGAGCACATGCACATCGTTGCCACGGCGCTCGCCCGCCTTGACCACAACCTGCTTGGCTCGCAGCACTTTCACCTTGTTACCCTCTTTGTCGGTCTCTTCGCCCTCTTTGAGCACGTAGACGTTCTGACCGTAAAGGGTGAAGGAGATAGCGGTTTGCGGGATCACAATCTGATCTTTCACCGTCGGCAGAATTATGCTGGCGCGGGCGAACATACCGGAACGGAGCTGACCGTCGTTGTTCGGAATGTCTGCCTGTACCTGGATCAGGCCGCTCTGGAAGTTGACCGCAGGCTCGATGGCGGTGATATGACCGTCAAACTGGGTTTGCGGATAGGCATCCACATTGATCTTGATGGTCTGGCCCAGCTTGATTTTGGAGATATCGGTCTGGGGCACGGTGAAGCGCAGGCGCATCACGCTGGTATCCTCCAGGCGCACGATATCGGTGCCCGGCTGCAGATACTGACCGAGGAACACATTGCGCAGGCCGACCACGCCGCTAAAGGGCGCACGCACTTCACGACGGGCAATGGTCGCCTTCAGACTCTCGATATCCGCTTCCAGCGAGCGATAGGCCGCTTCGGCTTCATCCAGCTGCTCTTTGGAGATGGAGCTGGTCTTGTAGAGGTTCTGGAAACGATCGAACTTGGCTTTTGCCGCCGGCAGCTTGGCCTGGGAGGCGCGCAGATTGGCCCGCTCCACGGTGGAGTCCAGGCTCAGCAGCAGCTGGTCAGCCTTGACCGGTTTGCCCGACTCGAAGGTGATGGCATCAATGGTGCCGGCCAGTTCGGTGGAGAGGGTCACCCCCTGATTCGGTTCTATGAAGCCGATCGCTTCGATGGTCGGTACCCAATCCTGCGCCTTGGTCACCATGGCGGTGACGGGGAACTCGGGTTCCGGCCGGTTGGCCATGTATTGGGCAATCATCTTCTGTTTGAACAAATTGAAGCCGATGACGCTGCCAAACAAGGCGATCGCTATCAGCAACATAATGGCCATCCACTTTTTCATGAACAGGCTCCTGAGGTGGAAAGATTGGGGGATAAAATGGCATTCCAGCTGGCCCGGATCGCGGTTTCCAACTGCGATTCGGTCAGCGTGATGTTGTGCACCCTGCACTGCAGGGCCAGATGCATGACACTGTCCAGACTCAACACCTGGAGTGCCCGTATCGGTAAATCAATAAACAATCCTTGTTCAACGCCCTGTTCAAAAAATCGGTCCAGAGGCTCCCAGGCAGCCAGAATGACAGGATTGGTCTCCAATTCTGCCCCTAGCGGAGAGCTCTCGTACTGCAATTTGCACCGGATAGCGTTGGGTTCGTTAACAAAAATGGCATGAATATTGAGCCATAATTGGCGAAATTGTTGAAATGAAACTTTATCGATTGCTACATCGGCCATGACCATGGGCACACACTGCAAGATAGTGTGCTGGTGCAGTTGCCGGATCAGATCATCCTTGTCGCCGAAGTAACGATAGATGGTGCCGGTGGCAACATTGGCCTTCTTGGCGACTTCCGCAATCGACAGACCATGAAAACCCCGTTCACCCAGCACCTCATGGGCCGCGTTGAAGATGCTCTCTTTTTTATCCAGAATCATCAGTGTGACTTTCGATTGAATGAACGTTCATTCATTCTAGATGGGCATCAAATCAAGTCAAGGCAGCAAGGCGATTTGCGACTGCGATCTGCCCCTTTTCGGCTGTCAGCTGGGGAATAGTGGAAGAAAAGTGCGCAATGTGCTTGAAAAAACAACGAACAGTGTTTCGGTGACAGAAAAGTGTAGACAAACCAGCAACCATCATTAATAATGCGCCCCGTTCGACAGCGTAGCGCCCGTAGCTCAGCTGGATAGAGCGCTGCCCTCCGGAGGCAGAGGTCACAGGTTCGAATCCTGTCGGGCGCACCATCAAAAGTGCGTCGGTTAAACGGGCGTTGTTGTGGAACGAAAACAGCTGTGGTGGCTGTAGCTCAGTTGGTAGAGTCCCGGATTGTGATTCCGGTTGTCGTGGGTTCGAGCCCCATCAGCCACCCCATTTTACAGCTTGTCAGGTACGCGAAGGTGGCGGAATTGGTAGACGCGCTAGCTTCAGGTGTTAGTGCCCCCCGGGTGTGAGGGTTCGAGTCCCTCTCTTCGCACCATACTTGCTGTATGACGAGGATGACCATCAGGTCGTCTTTGTTTTTTTGAAGTAAACTATTTTGAAAGAAATAGCCTCGGTGATTAGCGCAGTCCGGTAGCGCATCTGGTTTGGGACCAGAGGGTCAAAGGTTCGAATCCTTTATCACCGACCACATTTAGAAAAACCTCGCTTCGGCGGGGTTTTTTGCTTTCTGGCCTCCGCCGTGCCAGTACTCTCTCCCTGTTACGTCTGTTTACACTCTATTTGGGCAGCGCGCCCCGCCTTTCGGTTATGCTTCAGCCTCGAGTCACTGACAAGCGGATGTCATCGGCCCATTTCAGGCATTTTTCCATGAATAACAAAATTTCCTTTGCTTGCTCTCCTGCCCTGCTGGCTGCCTTGCTGCTGGGGGGCTGTACCATCAAGCCGCCATCCACCGATGTGATGATGGGTTCCATTGCTTCACAACCGCAGGAGGAGCGCTCTCTCTCCCCCTTGCTGACCAGCGGTGATTTTTGCGTTGCTGTGTCCCAAAAAAAGGTGTTGGCACAACCTTGCAGCGGAAAAGACGATCAACTGTTCGAGTGGGATCTGGGTGAGTTGCGCTTGCAGGATCTCTGTTTGCAAGCCAAAAACGACAGCGAAGTGATGCTGGCACCCTGTGACGGTCAGGCGCAGTGGGAGTGGCAGAAAGACAGGCTGTTCAACAGCAAGGTCTCCCGCTGCCTCGATGTGGCCGGACGACGCCATACCCCCGGCACGCCGCTGCGACTGGCTGAATGCTACGGCGGGGCGAACCAGAGCTTCAGCTGGCAGCGGCCCAATCCCTGGCTGGAGACCCTGAAAAAACAAAGCCTCACATGGTGAGGCTTTGCTGACTCGGATGTCGGTATGAAGAGGCTCAGGCAGCGCTGACGCTCTCCAGTTCGAACAGCTTTTCCAGATAGACGGCGACGCCATCTTCGTCGGAGGTGAGGGTCTGCTCATACTCCGGCAGTGCCATTTTCAGGCGGTCATGGGCGTTGCCCATCACGATGCCGCGTCCCACCATGGTCAACATCTCGAAGTCGTTCATGCCATCGCCGAAGGCGATCGCCTCGGACATATCGAACCCGTTCTGCTCCAGCACGGCACGCACCGCATTACCCTTGTGCACCCCGGCGTGCATCACTTCGAGGCAGTCCGGCAATGAGAAGGTGACGTTGAGCTGATCGCCATAGCGCTGGTTGAGGTGTGCCTCGATCTTCAGCAGCTTCTCGTGGTCGCCGATGTAGAACACCTTGTTGATCTGCTCTTTCGGTTCCTGTTTCAGGTCATCGACCAGGCGGTAGGTGAACCCTGACTCGTCGTGGAACTGCAGCAGCCAGGGCAGCTCTTCTTCCACCACCCAGTCATCACCCTGATAGACATTGAGGTGGATAGAGGGGTCGCGCTCCAGCGCAATCAGTTCGGCGGCGATCTCGGTCGGCAGCGGCTGGTTGAAAATCAGCTGATCCTGTTTGTCATGGACCACGGCGCCATTGGAAGTAATGAGGTAGATGTCCATCCCCAGCGCATCGCGGAAGCTGCGTACGTCAACGTGATGACGGCCGGTGGCGACCACGAATTTCACACCTTGTTCTACCAGACGGTGCAGGGTATCCCGGGTACGGGGAGAGATCTGGTGCTGCTTGTTGAGCAGAGTGCCATCGAGATCGGATACAACTACCTTGAACATCATTACCTCGGCATTGATTGAAAACAGGGGCAGTTTACCTTAGCCCGCACTGTCACCCCATTTATTTAGGGTTACAAAAAATAGCCAGCTCAGAAGCGGGCGAAAAAGTCGACCATCGCGGTCAGGGCGGGCTGGCGCTTGTCATCGGATTCGATAAACAGCTCGTGCCAGGCACCCTCGATGCGCAGTGGTTTGCCCCCTTCGCACTTGGCTATGGTGCAGAAGCGATCCTGTGCGGCATTGTCCACCACGCTGTCGCTGCCAGCCTGCAGCACCAGCAGCGGGGTTTTGATGGCGCCCGCATCGGCGATGGCGGCATCGGCACCGGTGATCCCCTGATAAATCCAGTGGGCGGTCGCGCCACCCAGCTTGATCTGCGGGTGCTGCTCGTAGATTTGGCGGAAGGCTTGATAGCGGGACTGACTGTGAGTCAGCTCGTTGTCGGCAAAGCCGTGATCCTGATAGGCGCCCTGACCGGGGCCGTAGGGAGGCTCACCAATCCAACCGCCGACCGTGCCTATGGTGCTCGCCAATCCCTTGGCCAGCCACTTGGGCAGACCGCCGAGATTGATGCCCAGCATGGGGGAGGAGAGCACGGCCGCCTTGATATCATCGGGCCAGCGTTCCAGATAGCGGGCCGAGATGGCGCCGCCCATGGAGTGGGCCAGTAGGAACAGCTTGGCAGGCTGGTCCGCCATGATGATCTGGTCGTGAAACTGCTTGAGATCGACCACATAATCGTCGAACTGGTCGACATATCCCTTCTGCGGGTCATCCAGCATCCGATCGGACATCCCCTGACCGCGATGGTCGATGAGATAGAGGCTGTAGCCCTGACGCCAGAGATCCCACGCCAGCTCCTGATACTTGAGGTAGCTCTCGACCCGGCCATTGACGATGAGGATGGCGCGATCGACCTTGGCTTGCCGTAGCGCGGCATAGCGGATGGTCACCCCATCCTTGCCCTTGAACTCCCCTTCAACCGCATGCTGGCGCCAGAAGTCGGGCAGGGTTTGCTGGTAGAGGCTGGGTACATCGGCTTCGCTGGTGAGCTGATAGGTATTGGTCACGGCAAGGGCTCCGGCAGAAAACAGGGTCAGGGCCAACAGGGAAAGAGAGAGGGGTTTCATCAGGCACACTCCTGTTGCCAATGGTGATAAAGGGCAGCGATATCCCCCGAGCAGAGCAGCGCCATGCTGGCTTGCAAGTTAGGCAGGGGCCAGTCCCACCACTGCATCTCTTGCAGCATGAGGATCTGCTCATCGCTGAAACGGCAGCGGATCGGTTGGGCCGGGTTGCCGCCGACTATGGTGTAAGGGGCCACATCTTTGGTCACCACGGCGCGGGTGGCGATGACGGCGCCATCACCTATGGTGATGCCGGGCATGATCATCGCTTCCGAGCCGATCCAGACATCGTTGCCAATCCGGGTGTCCCCCTTGCGCAGAAAGCCGCTGCAGGCCCCTTCGCCAAAGGTGTCGGGATTGAACGGGAAGGTGGAGACCCAATCCAGCCGGTGGCCCTGATTGCCCGCCAGCATGAAGGTGGCGCCCGAGCCGATGGAGCAGAACTTGCCGATGAGCAGCCGATCCACCTCGCCCCAGAGGCCGCTCTCCCAGGTGTCGCGGGTCGAGCCATCGCCGAGCAGGTAACGGACGCAGTGATCCTCGAACGGTTTGCCGTGGTAGTAGCCGGAGTAGTAGCTGTAGTCGCCGGCCTCTATGTTCGGGTTGGTCAGGTGATCCCGGATGATTTGCGATTCCAGCCAGCTGCCAAAAGGGTTCTCCATCACTCCTCCTGCGGATCGTCCTGTTCGCTTTGCTGCGCCCACCCTTTGCGGGTCAGCTGCATCCGTTGCCACCACTCTTCGTCCGCCAGAATTTCACCGGCCGGGCCGAGCTGGGGGTAGGGCATCTCTTTCTCTTTGCAGAGCTGGGCATAGATAGGATAACCCCCCTCGAACAGGATGCTGTTCTGCTCCTCCAGTGTGAGCGGGCAGCCGCGCTGATAGCAACCTGACAGCTCGCGCTGGCGCTGCGCCTCGTAGAGGATGGCGGCGGCAGCCACCGAGACGTTGAGGGACTGCACCATGCCCACCATGGGAATGACGATATGGTGGTCGGCCAGCGCCAGCGCCTCTTCACCGATGCCGTGTTTCTCCTGACCCACCAGAATGGCGGTCGGTTTGGTGTAATCGATGGCGCGAAAATCGACCGAGCTGTCTGAGAGGTGAGTTGCCAGGATCTGCATGCCTGAAGCTTTCAGCTCGGCAACGGCTGTGCCGATATCTGGGTGCAGTTTTACATCCACCCAGTTCTGGCTGCCGCGGGCGGTGCCCTTGCGCTTGTGGATCCAGGTTTTGGGCCAGACCGCGTGTACCCGGTGGATGCCGATGGCATCGGCGGTACGCACGATGGCGGCCAGATTGTGAGGTTTGTGTACCTCTTCCATACAGACGGTCAAATCGAGCTGACGCTGGGCCAGCATATCGGTGATGCGCTTGAAGCGTTCGGGGGTCATGGCTTGTCTCTATAAAAGCAGCAGGCGGCTTGCGCCGCCTGTGTTCAGTTCTTCTGTCGGCTCACCTTGAGCACGTTGGGCATCACGCGGATCTTGCGCATGATGTTGGCCAGGTGGATGCGGCTCTTGGTGGTGATGAGCAGGCTGACCTGATAGACCCGGCCATCCTTCTCTTCGGTGCTGATGGCGTGAATATTGGCGCCGGTGGCGGCAATCACGTTGGCCAGCTCGGCCAGCGCACCCTGATGGTTGACGATCTCGATGCTGATGCCGGTGCGGAACTCCTGTTCCTGCTCCTTGTCCACTTCCCACTGCACTGGCAGGTACTTGTCCGGCTCCTTGCTGTAGCCCTTGATGTTGCGGCAGGCTTCCTGGTGGATCACCAGACCCTTGCCCGGGCTGATGTGGGCGATAATGGCATCCCCCGGGATCGGACGGCAGCAGTTGGCGAAGGTGACCAGCATGCCGTCGGCACCCTTGATCGGCATCTTCTTGCTGCTGGACTTGGGTTGCTCTTCCGGCGGCAGTTCATCCCCCAACATGCGGCGCGCCACCATGACACTCATGGCGTTGCCAAGGCCCACATCGGCCAGCAGCCCCTGCAGGTTCTCATGCTTGGTATCGGCGAGCACCTGCTTGATGCGCGGCTCGGGGATGTCTTCGATATTCTTGGCGCCCAGCGCATGGTTGAGCAGGCGGCGACCCAACACCACCGACTCTTCGGTGCGCAGGTTCTTGAGGAACTGGCGGATCTTGGAGCGTGCCTTGGTGGTCACCACAAAGTTGAGCCAGGCCGCGTTGGGGCGAGCCCCCGGCGCCGTGATTATCTCCACCGTCTGGCCCGAGTGCAGTGGGCTGCTGAGCGGGTAGGGGTGGCGGTCGACCCGCGAACCGACGCAGGCGTGGCCGATGTCGGTGTGCACCGTGTAGGCGAAGTCCACCGGCGTGGCGCCAGCGGGCAGCTCCATGATGCGTCCTTCCGGCGTGAACACGTAGATCTCGTCGGGGAAGAGGTCGGTTTTGACCCCTTCGATGAATTCAAACGAGCTGCCGGCGCTCTGTTGCAATTCCAGCAGGCTCTGCATCCAGCGCTGGGCGCGGATCTGGGCGGTAGTGCCCGAACTGTCGCCATCCTGCTTGTAGGCCCAGTGGGCGGCAACCCCTTTGTCGGCCATCTGATCCATGAACTCGGTGCGGATCTGTACCTCGACCGGCACTCCGTGCGGCCCCACCAGCGAGGTGTGCAGCGACTGGTAGCCGTTGGTCTTGGGGATGGCGATGTAATCCTTGAAGCGGCCGGGGCGCGGTTTGTAGAGGCTGTGCATCTGCCCCAGCACCCGGTAACAGGTATCTATGTCCTTCACCTTGACCCGAAAGGCGTAGATATCCATTACCTCATGAAATTGCAGCTCTTTTTTCTCCATCTTGTTGTAGATGGAGAAAAGATTCTTCTCGCGGCCACTGACCTGATGCTCGATCCCCGCCTCTTTCAGGCGACCGCTGATTTCGCTCTGGATGGAGTCGATGATCTCGCGGCGATTGCCACGGGCGCGGCGCACCGATTCGCGCAGCACGCGGGATCGCATCGGATAGAGCGCCTCGAAGCCCAGCTCTTCCAGCTCGTTCTTCATGGTGTGAATACCGAGGCGGTTGGCGATGGGGGCGAAGATTTCGAGGGTTTCCCGGGCGATGCGGCGGCGTTTGTCAGGGCGCAGGGAGCCCAGGGTGCGCATGTTGTGGGTGCGGTCGGCCAGCTTGATCAGAATGACCCGGATATCCTGGGTCATTGCCATCACCATCTTGCGGAAGTTCTCGGCCTGCGCCTCTTTGCGATCGCGAAACTTCAGCTTGTCGAGCTTGGAGACCCCGGCCACCAGTTCTGCAACCGCATTGCCGAATTGTTCGGCCAGATCGGCCTTGGTGACAGAGGTGTCTTCAATGACGTCGTGCAGCACGGCGGCCATCAGGGTTTCATGATCGAGGCGCATGTCACCCAGAATCCGGGCAACGGCAACAGGGTGGGTGATATAGGGTTCGCCACTGGAACGCATCTGACCCTGGTGGGCATCACGGGCCACCACATAGGCTTGCTTGAGCTTCTCAACCTGCTCTGGCGGCAGGTAGGAACTGGCTATTTCTTTAAGGTTTTCAAATAAATACAAGACAGTCCCCGCAGTGGTAAAACGGCAATTCGTGGAATTGAGGGTATAGCCCTGAGTTTGCGAGGTTTTCGAGCGGTTGTAAATGGGGATGAACAGTCGACACCCGGGCGGGTGCCGACTATGGGAAAAGACTTACTTAACCGCGGCCTTCGGCGATGGCAGCGACGGCAGCCAGCTCGGCGGCTTCCTGCTCTTGCTGCTCGTAACGGTCCTGGGTGTCCATCACCTGATTGTTCACCAGACCCAGCTCGATCTCACGCAGGGCGATCACGGTCGGCTTGTCGTTCTCTTCGTCGACCAGGGGATCTTTACCTTGAACCGCGATTTGACGGGCGCGGCGCGCGGCGACCAGCACCAGGTCAAAACGGTTACCTACCTGTTTTACAGCATCTTCTACAGTAACGCGTGCCATGCAGGACTCCAGTTATGTGGGCTTTCTGTATTCAGAAAAGCAGTGTTTAAAAATGACGCAAAAGTTTACTCGTTTTTGACTTACTCTGCCAGTAACTGTTGCAGCAAGTTTTGTTGTGCCTGCTGTTGCTGGCGCATCTCCAGCCGTTGGCACTCAATAATGGACCTGAGCTGGAACAGCGCCTGCTCGAAGTCTTCATTGATAATGACATAGTCATACTCGTCGTAGTGCACCATTTCGGCAATGGCTTTCGCCATCCGGCCGGCAATCACTTCGGCGCTGTCCTGACCGCGCCCAATCAGGCGGCGTTCCAGCTCTTCGCGGCTGGGGGGCAGGATGAAAATGGATTTGGTCGGCATTTGCTCGCGGATCTGGCGGGCACCCTGCCAGTCGATGTCGAGGAATACGTCGATCCCCTTGGCCAGACAGGCTTCGATGGCGGCGCGTGAGGTGCCGTAGTAGTTGCCGAACACTTCGGCCCACTCCAGAAAATCACCGCGTTCGATCAGCGCCTTGAACTCTTCCACCTGGACGAAGTGGTAGTGGACGCCGTGCACTTCGCCCGGGCGGGTAGCGCGCGTGGTGTGGGAAACTGACAGCTGCATTTTGCCAGCTTGATTGTGGTTGGTCAGCAAGGCATTGAGCAGACTGGATTTACCTGCGCCGCTCGGAGAAGAGATGATATAGAGAGTGCCTTGTTGCGCCATGTTATTACCTTTAATCGAAACCGCTGTTTTGGTTGTAGCAGAGACCGCCGTCTTGTGCCCGAAAGGGAGACAGCCAAACGCAAAACACGGAAAAAATTGAGTCAGGGGGATATAAAGGCGGCGAATTTTACCAGAATGCGGCGAATAAAAAAACGGCCGGAATCATATTCCAGCCGATCAAAGTATTCGTAGCTTGCTGCGGGAGCGTAACCCACATCAGCCTGCATTGTGCCTTTGGCTGAGGGCAGAGGCTATCAGGTTATCCCTGCCTGATGGCTCGGAATTCCCGAGGTGCCCTGTCACTACGGCAGCTGACGATCGGCGCAGAGGCGATCGAAGGCGGCGATGACCTGCTCGCTGGTGATTTTGCTCATGGCATCGGGATCCTTGAGGCGGGTGCGCCAGCCGAGCTCGGCCAGCGGTTTGCCGGTCTCCTGCTCAATCAGGGTCTGATAGACGCTGACGACATAATCCCGGCAGAGATAGGGGCCGGTGCGGGCCGGATTGTGGTGGGCATAGAGGCCGATGACCGGTGTGCCGACAATGGTGGCCATATGGGTTGGGCCGGTGTCGGGGGCCAGCACCAGACTCGCCTCACCAATCAGCGCCAATAGCTGCTTGAGATTGGTTTGCCCCACCAGATCGACCGGCTTGCTCTGGCTCAGTTGCCGGATCTCGGCGGCCAGATCCCGCTCCAGTTTGGCCGGTCCGCCACAGAGATAGACCTGAAAACCCTTGCTGGCTGCGTGATCCGCCAGTGCGGCATAGCCCGCAGCCGTCCAGTTTTTGAACGCCTTGCTGGCGGCGGCGCAGATCAGCAGGGTCGGTTTGCCACCAATCTTCTCCTTTGCCCAAGCTTGGTGTTCGGCGCTGATGGGCAGCTGCCAATCCGGGGTCAGATCCTTGATGCCGAGCTCTTTGGCGAAAGCGAGGAAACCGTCCAGCACGTGGGGAGAGGCAGGCGAAGGCACCTTGTGGTTGGTGAACAGCCACTGGCCGTCGTTGGCCCGCTCCCGATCAAACCCGAGTTTGACCTTGGCCTTGATGCCGAGGGTCGCGATGCTGGCCCGCATCGCCGCCTGCAGGTGGAGCAGGGCATCGAATTTGCGCCCCTTGAGGGTATGCCAGAGATCGCGATAGCCGCGCCACCCCTTGCTCTTGTCGAAGGGGATCACCTCGACCTCGGGCAGATCGGCAAACAGGGTTGCCTCGATTTTGCCGGTGATCCAGGTGATACGGGTCTGTGGCCACTCCCGCTGGATGACGCGCACCAGCGCCAGTGCGTGGCAGCAATCCCCGATGGCGGAGAGCCGCAGGATGCAGATGGAGGAGGGAGGCGTTTGAAATAGCGGCATGTTGTGGCGCACGGCTGGCAAAAAGGGTGGATGGCATTATGCAAACTCCCCTCTGGATTGTAAAATTGCGCACAATCGTCAGCCGGGCTTTGCCACCTGAATAGCAGCCGCCATGGCTGGCACATGTTGCGGGCATGCCACAGTCGCAGCCTCATCGCCCATAAACAGGGGCGATCAACGACCCACCGAGCGGGATCTCCACGATGCGAGTACAGACCGAACACAACCAGATCTGCTGGTATGCCGAAGGGGCCTTTCGCGACCCATCTCCCCAGTTATTCGATCCTGCCTGGTGGCAGAACAACCGTCAGGTGGTGGGAACCTCCATCGGACGGGGAGTGACCTGGTTCGTCAAGGATGAGTCCCGCCATCTGGTGCTGCGCCACTACTATCGCGGCGGCATGGTGGGCAAGGTGGTGCGGGATCGCTTTTGGTTCGAAGGGGTCGAGTCGAGCCGCGCCATGGCCGAATACACCCTGCTGGCCAAGTTGTGTGAGCTGGGGCTGCCGGTGCCGCGTCCGTTTGGCGCCCGTATGGTCAAACAGGGCCCCTTCTATCGCGCCGATATCCTGATCGAGCGAATTCGCGGTGCCAAGGATATGGTGGCGCTGCTCAAGCAGGGGCCGGTGGTGACCGAGGTGTGGCACAAGATAGGTCAGACGGTGCGTCAGTTGCACGATGCCGGGGTCTATCACGCCGATCTCAACAGTCACAACCTGCTGCTCGATAAAGAGGGCAAGGTGTGGGTGATCGATTTTGACAAGGGTGCGATCCGTTCCCCCGGCGAATGGCAGAAGGCCAATCTGGAACGCTTGCTTCGTTCATTCAATAAAGAGTCTCAACTGCATACCAGTTTCCACTTCGTACCGGAGAACTGGCAGACCTTGATGAACGGGTATCAGGGAAAAGCGCTCTGACCCTGTTGCTCGGCGTGAACGCCAATGTTACTTATTGAGCAGGTATTCAGATCCTGTTTCGAGGCGCCCCATGGAAATGCTCAAGACACCTTTGGTCGATGTGACTGCCCGGCTGGATCCGGGTCTGCTGTCTGATGCCATGGCGCTGCTGGAGGCGGGGATCTGGACTTGGTCAGCCCAACATGGACTACAGCGTGATCCCTCCTGCCTGCGATTGCTGGGATTGGGAGAGAGCTGGCCGGATGATCTTGGCTGGCTGGATCGGGTTCACCCCGACGATGTTGCCCGACTGGAAGATGCCCTGCTCGCCTGCCAGAGTGGCCGCAGCAGTGGTCTGCGCCTCGAATACCGCATTCTGCATCATCACGGCCACTACATCCGGCTGGAAGAGCGGATGCGTCGCGATGAGCGGGGCTATCTGCTGGGGGTTGTCCGTCACCTCGATCCCGCTGTCGTGCTGGTGGAGGAGCGACATGGCACCGATCCGCTGACCGGTCTGGAGAGCCGTGGCCGCTTCGAACAGCTTCTGGAGGAGCGGCTGGCGACCGAGAGCGGCACTTTCTGTCTACTGCAGTTCTCGGTCGATCACATGGCCAAAATTCAGCAATTGTTTGGCGAAGCGGCTTGCGACGCCATGCTGGCCAAGCTGGCGCGTATTGTGCGTCAAGAATTGCGGCGGGAAGATCCCTTCGCCCGCTGGGATGAGGATGGCTTTATTCTGATGCTCTCCCGCACCGAGCGGATGAAGGGGCTGGAGATCGCCGAGCGGCTGCGCCTCGAGATTGCCGATGCCAGCCTGCTGTCGCAGCGACCGGTCACCGTCAGTATCGGGCTGGTGCAGAGTCAGGCTGGCGAGCAGCTCGATCATCTGCTGGCCCGACTGGCCAGCTGTCACAGTCAGGCCAGACGGGAGCACAACACCGTCGTCGGCTGAGTGTGGTCAGGGTTGGGCGCGCTTGTCACGCTGGCAGATCCAGAGCGAGGCCAGCATCAGCAGGCCGCCGATGGTCAGTCGGGTCAGGTCGGTATCCTTGCCCCAGAGCAGCAGATTGACCAGCAAGCCGGCCGGAATGAGCGCATTGTTCATGATGGCCAGCACCCCACTGGTGACCAGCGTCGCCCCCTTGTTCCAGAGGAAGTAGCCGAGGCCGGAGGCACCCACCCCCAACCAGAGCAGAATGCCCCACTGCAACCCTGACGTTGGGTATTGCGGCTTGCCCAGCAGCCACCAGGCGGGCAGTGCGATCACCAGCGCTCCCAGATAGAAGCAGCCGAACACCGCCAGTTGCGGCGGTTGCTCCGCCTCCCTTGCCAGCAGTACCTTGTAGCCCACTTGACCCAGGGCGAAACAGAGGTTGGCCCCCTGCACCACCAGAAATCCCAGCACATAGCTTTCGGTCAGGCCGTCGAAGCGGATGACGGCAGCCCCGAGCACCGCCAGCAGGGCACCCCACAGATAAACAGGCTTGAAGCGGCGCTCCAGCAGATCGTGGAGCAGGGTGACGTAGATGGGGGTGAAGATGGTAAAGACCAGCACTTCCGGCACCGTCAGCAGCAGGAAGGAGTGGTAGTAGAAGAGATACATGATGCCGAGCTGGATGGCGCCCAGCGCCATCAGCTTGGCCGCCAGATCGGGGCGCAGCCAGCGGCGGCGCAGGAAGGGGAGAAACACCAGACTGGCGAGGGCGATGCGGGTCAGCACCGAGAAGTAGGCATCCACCTGGCCAGCGAGGTAGACCCCGATAAGGCTGAAGGAGAATGACCAGAGCAGGGTGACCCCTATCAAGTAGTTCATGTGTTTGATTTATCGTCAGTTGTCAATTTTAAGGGGGCTATGATGGCCGAGATGGAAGCGGCAATCCAGCGTTTATGGGGGCGATTGCCACAGGTCGGAGCATTTTCCTTTACCGCCAACAATGGCGAGGGGTCGGCGACCGACTGGAATGGTCGGGGCGAGGGGGGTGTGCAGGTGACCGATCATCAGGGGGGCTGGCTCTTTAACGAGCGGGGTCGCTACACCACGCCTCATGGCAGGGAGCTCGCCATGCACAACCGCTTCTGGTGGCAGCGCAGCGAACGGGGGATCCGCCTCTCCCATCTGCGTTATCAAGCGCCGGTCGAACTGTTCGAGCTGCTGCCGCAGGGGGATGGCCGCTGGCTGACCGCCGAGCCCCATCTGTGCGGGGCGGATCACTACAGCGCCGAGTTGACCGAGATCGACGGCGGTTTTCTGCTGAGCTGGCAGATCACCGGGCCGCGCAAGAACGAGCGACTCAGCTATCGCTATCTGATCTGACGCCGGCTGGCAGGCATAAAAAAACCGGCGCAGAGCGCCGGTAGCGGGGGACAAATCGGAGGTTTTTTAAAACAGTCCCAAAAACAGGAGAGATAGACTCTCGTCACACATTCAGAGATGGACTTCAGGCATTCAGGGCATAGCTCAGCATGGCTTGCAACTTGCTATCGAAGAACCAGGGCAGCAGTACCATCAGCAGGCCCAGGATCCCGGCCAGCCGCTGGCGATACTGCCAGCCGGCAATCAGGACCAGACCGCCGCACAGGGTGGTCAAGATGCCTGACATAGGGTTGCCTCACGCTGTACACGACGCTGTTGGGCCCACTGGTTCATGGCGACCGAGCCGAGGATCAGGGCCAGAGCAACACCTGTGGTGGGGTGGATCTGCTCGCCGAGGAACAGGGCACCCAGCATCACGCCGAACAGCGGCACCAGATAGTTGCTGAAGGAGGCGAACGTCGGGCCGGCCTTCTGGATCAGCGCCATGTAGAGGAAATAGACCAGACCGGTACAGAGGGTACCCAGCACGGTGATCGCGCTCAGAGCCTGGGTGCTCGGCAGGGTCAGGCTGCTGAGGTCAACCATGAAGGGGGCGACCAGCAGCAACTGGATTGCCGAGGAGATCAGGATATTGCGGGCGACCACGACCGGATGGTCCTTGGCGAAGCGCTTGATCATCAGCAGGCCGATGGCGAAGCAGCTGGCACCCAGCAGGATGGCCATGGCACCGAGCAGACCGGCGTTCATGCCTTGGGAGAGTTTCGGCCAGAACAGGGTGAGCACACCGGCAAAGCCGATGATCACGGAAAGCAGGCCGGTTTTGGTGATTCTTTCACCAGAAATAAACAGCGGTGCAGCCAGAATGGTCACAAACGGGATACAACCCATGACCACGGCGGCGATGGCGCTATCCACATACTGTTGGCCCCAGGCGACCATGATGAAGGGGATGGTGGCATCCAGCAGGGCGATCAGCATATAGGTGCGCCACGGGGTGTGCTCACTCTTGAGCCGCATGAACAGGCAGAGCAGACCCAGGGTCAGGCTGCCGCACAGGGCACGACCGGCAGCCACCAGAATGGGGGGCAACTCGGCAACGGCCTGGTGCATGAAAATGAACTGGGAACCCCACAGCAGGCCAATGGCCAGCAATAACAGATAGCTACGCATTTGAATCTCCGATGTATTAAGCCAGCGCATTCTAGGCAATCTGTTACTATGGTAAAAATGAATTGTTGGCATTTAACTATGGCTAATATCGATGGATAGCTCGCTCGCCCGTCTCGACCTCAACCTGCTCGCCGTATTCGACATGCTGATGCAGGAGCGCAATGTCACCCGTGCCGCCGAACGGCTGCATCTCTCCCAATCCACCGTCAGTCACGCCTTGGGGCGGCTGAGGGTGGCGCTGGATGACCCGCTGTTCGTGATGAGTCGGCGCGAGATGATGCCGACCGAGCGGGCCAAGGCGCTGGCAGGGCCGGTGCGCCAGGCGCTGGCGATGCTGGAGCAGGGGTTGCGGCAGGCCAAGGGGTTTGATCCCGCCACCGCGCGGCGGATTTTCCGCATCGCTACCCCGGGCTCGGTGGAGCACGGGCTGGTGCCGGTGCTGGTGGAGAGGCTCCATCGGCAGGCCCCTCACTGTCGGCTGGAGGTGTGCGAACTGGCCGACAGCAACTACGAGCGGGAGCTGGAGAAGGGTGAGCTGGATCTGGTGATAGGTTTCGCCGGGGCTAATCACCTCTCACCCCGCTTGTGGCGGGAGGAGTGGTTCAACAACCCGCTGGTCTGCCTGTCGCCGCTCGGCAGCGAGTTGCCCGATGTGCTGACCCCGGTCGAGCTGGTGAGCCGTCCCCACATCCACACCTCCAGCTGGGGTCACAGTCAGGCGATGGTGGAGCTCTGGCTGGCCCGCTTCGGGGTGGAGCGGGAGCTGGGCGTGCGGTTGCCGAGCTTTATGGCGGTGCCGCCGCTGATGGCGACCGGCCGCTATCTGGTGGTGGTGCCCGAGATGATCGGACGCCACTTCTGCCGCTACTACCCGCTGCGGATGCACCAGCTCGACCCCGCCATCCCGATCGTCTACCTGATGGCGGGGCACCCGCTCACCGCCCACGACGAGGCGATCGGCTGGTTCAAGAGCCTGTTGCACCAGCTGGTGTTCGACCTCTACGGCGACGATGCGCTCGGGACTCCCGCTCAGCGGATGCTGGCGAAGTAATCCAGCCCCATGGCGCTTTTCACCTCCGCCAATACCTCATCGGTGATGATGCGGGCCTGCTCGGTGCCCTGATAGAGCAGTTCCAGCAGCATCTTCTTGTCGGCAATGGCCGCGGCCCGGCGCTCCCGCATCGGGGCGAGCAGGGTCTGCAGGCAGTCATTGAGCACCTGTTTGCAGCGCATGTCCCCCAGTCCGCCGCGCCGGTAGTGCGCCTTCATTTCGGCGACCAGCGCCTTGTCGGGATGGAAAGCATCCAGATAGGCGAACACCGTATTTCCCTCCACCTGACCGGGATCGCTCACCTTGAGGTGGTTGGGGTCGGTATACATGGCGAACACCGCCTGTTTGATCTCTTCCGCCGACATGCCGAGCTCTATGGTATTGCCGAGGGATTTGGACATCTTGGCCTTGCCGTCGATGCCGGGCAGGCGGCCGGTGTCGCTCAGGATCGGCTGGCATTCGGTCAGCACCTCTTTGCCTACCAGAGAGTTGAAGCGGCGGACGATTTCGTTGGTCTGCTCCAGCATCGGCAGCTGATCTTCCCCGACCGGCACATGGCTGGCGCGAAAGGCGGTGATGTCGGCTGCCTGACTGACCGGATAGACCAGAAAACCGGCCGGCAGCGTGCGTTCGAACCCTTTCTGCTGGATCTCCGCCTTGACGGTGGGATTGCGCTCCAGCCGGGCGACGCTGACCAGATTGAGGTAGTAGCAGGTGAGTTCGGCGAGGGCGGGCAGGGCGCTCTGCAAACAGAAGGTGGTCTTGGCCGGGTCGAGGCCGACCGCCAGATAGTCGGCCATCACCTCCAGCACGTTGTCGGTCACCTTGGCCGGATTGTGGCCGTTGTCGGTCAACGCCTGCAGATCGGCGATCATCACGAATTGCCGGTAGTGGTGCTGGGCTTCGACGCGCTGGCGCAGGGAGCCGACATAGTGGCCGATGTGCAGTTTGCCGGTGGGACGATCGCCAGTCAGGATTACGGGGTTGTGCATGTCACTCTCTCCAGTTGGGTGAGCCGGGAGGCGACAAAGGGATAAAAACAGTTGACCGCCTCTCGGCGGTCACGGTGTTTTCTTTGGGAAATTTACAATAGAAACGCGGTGCCGCCTGTTTAGGAGCAGCACCACCAGTAGTTGTGATTGAATGCGGTCATATTCATAGCAAATCAAACTACGCCGGTTTCATTACTTCTGCAAGGGGACGACCAGCAGATCGCAGGGCACCGTATTCATCAGCTGACGGGCGCTCGAGGTGAGCAGGCTCCAGAAGCTCTGGCGATGGCCGCATACCAGCAGGTCGATCTCGTACTCCTTGACCGCCTGATTGACTCGCTCGCTCAGATCGCCGCAGATCACCAGCTTCTTCTCGATGGGATAGTCCACCGAGGCGAGGAAGGCCTCCAGCTTCTCTTTCGCTTCGGCGATCACCTGATCCTGCACGTTGTCGATGTCGATATCGATCATCTCGGTGTAGAGATCCTTGAGGTCCACATCGACATGGATAACCGACAGCTTGGCGCCGTTGGAGCGGGCTCTGTCCACCGCCTTGTCGATCACCTTGCGGTTGTCTTCAGAGAGGTCGATCGCAGCCAGAATATGCTTGTAATAGGTTGTTCCACTCATGGGGGTTCTCCTTACCGATCCTTCAGCCCACTATACCAATCTCTGCTGAAACTAAAATGGTGCCTCAGGCACAGTTTTGGGATTTAAATGAGTTTAATGACGTGTGACACAGGGTCAGCCACTCAGTTATTAACCACTATTTGCCTATAAATTAAACAAGAGTTTGACGCCGGTCACACCCCTCGGCTTGCCGATCAGGGGGGAGAGGCATAGGATGGGCCCGTGCTTCGCAATGAACACAAAACAACAAAAAGCATCTGAATACCGCTTTGGGGAGCCACGTGCTCCCTTTTGTTTTTCTGCCTCATTTCTTGCCGCTTTTCTGACTGATAGCGATCCGGCATCAAGTTAATCTCCTTCGATTTGGTTATGCTGTAGCCAGTTTCTTTGGAGGCCTTCCCATGATCATTCATCCGCAGATTCAAGGTTGTGTTGCCCGCAACTGTCACCCCATCGGCTGTCGCGCCGCCGTGCAGCAGCAGATCGAACGCATCAAGGCTGCTGGCCCGTTCAACGGCCCCAAGCGGGTGCTGGTGCTGGGTGCCTCCTCCGGGTTCGGACTGGCGTCGCGCATTGCGCTTGCCTTCGGTGCCGGTGCCGACACCATTGGCATCTCCTTCGAGCGTGGCCCCTCCGACAAAGGATTGGGTAGCGCCGGCTGGTACAACAACATCTGGTTTCGCAACGCGGCGGAGCAAGAGGGGCGTATCGCCATCAATCTGATTGGTGATGCCTTCTCCGATGGCATGCGCCAGCAGGCCATCGACACCATCCGCCAGCAGCTGGGGCAGGTGGATCTGGTGATCTACTCGCTCGCGAGCGGCATCCGGGTGCTGCCCGACGGCACGCAAGTGCGCTCGGTGCTCAAGACCACCGGCCAACCATTCAGCGGTTGGGGGTTGGATCTGGAGCGCGATACCTTGGTGCAGCAGTCGCTGGCACCTGCCACGCCGGAGGAGATCCGCGACACCGTCACCGTGATGGGGGGCGAGGATTGGCAGCTCTGGATGCAGGCGTTGCAGCAGGCCGATTGTCTCGCTCCCGGCGCGCAGACCGTCGCCTACTCCTATATCGGCCCCGAATCCACCTATCCCCTCTATCGGGATGGCACCATCGGTTATGCCAAGGAGCATCTGCACGCCACCGCCGAGACCATCAACCTGCAGCTGGCCGAGATCGGTGGCCACGCCTGGGTGTCGGTCTGCAAGGCGCTGGTGACCAAGGCGAGCGCCTATATTCCGGTGCTGCCGGTTTATCTCGGCCTGCTGATGGGGGTTATGAAGGAGCGCGGTGTGCACGAAGGCTGCATCGAGCAGATGCAGCGACTGTTTGCCGCCAAGATGTACGGGCCCAATGGGGTGGTGGCCGATGGCAACCGGCTGATCCGGATGGATGATCACGAGCTCGACTCGGCCATTCAGGCTGCCGTTTCGGCGCTCTGGCCCAAGGTGACGCCGGAGAATTTCCACGCGCTGGGGGACTTTGCCGGGCTGCGGCAGGATTTCATGCAGCTCAACGGCTTCGAGCTGCCGGGCGTCGATTATGCTGCGCCGGTGGATGTCGCCTCCCTTGGGGAGCTGACCCCCTGAGCTGAAAGAAACGGGATCTCCCTCTCGTTGGCGGGTTGATTCGTGACGGGAGTGTGGCGACAATCGATACCAAATCACTGAGGAGAAACAAGATGCTGGCCCAAGCCATGATCGAGAAGTTGAACGAGCAGATTAACCTGGAGTTCTACTCCTCCAATCTCTATCTGCAGATGAGCGCCTGGTGCGAAGACAAGGGCTTTGAGGGGGCGGCGACCTTCCTGCGTCAGCACGCGGTCGAGGAGCGCCAGCACATGGAGCGTCTGTTCACCTATGTGAGCGAGACCGGCGCCATGCCCAAGCTGGGTGCCATCGATGCCCCTCCCCACGAGTTCAAGTCGCTGGGCGACGTGTTCCGCACCACTCTGGAGCACGAGTATCACATCACCAAGTGCATCAATGGTCTGGCCCACGTAGCCTTCACCACTCAGGACTACTCCACCTTCAACTTCCTGCAGTGGTATGTGGCTGAGCAGCATGAAGAGGAGAAGCTGTTCAAGAGCATCGTCGACCGTCTGGGTCTGGTGGGTGAAGATGGCAAAGGCCTCTACTTCATCGACAAGGAGCTGGCCGAACTGGCCAAGGGCGCCCCTGCCAGCATCATGGACAGCAACGCCTGATAGTCGTGGACACTTAGTGTTCAGCCAGTACAATAACGGCCCTTTTAAGGGCCGTTATTTATTCTGGTGTGCAGCCACTATGGCTGTGTTCCGCCAGAGGCAATCTCGGTTCTGGCCAAGTGCCGTTTCTATTTTGATAAGTGAGTGATGATGAAGCAGGTCGATGTGGTGGTGATCGGGGCCGGTGCGGCCGGATTGATGTGTGCAGCGCAGGCGGGCTACCGTGGCCGCTCCGTGCTGGTGCTCGACAACGCCAAGAAGCCGGGCCGCAAGATCCTCATCAGTGGCGGTGGCCGCTGCAACTTCACCAACCATCAGGCTGGCGCTCACGCCTACCTGTCGGAGAATCCCCACTTCAGCAAGTCGGCGCTGGCCCGCTACACCCAGCAGGATTTCATCGATCTGGTGGATCGCCACGGGGTCAACTATCACGAGCGCACCCTGGGGCAGCTGTTCTGCCTCGAGAGTGCCAAGGATATCGTCGATGTGCTGCTCACCGAGTGTGACTGGGCCGGGGTGACCCTGCAGTTCCAGACCGAGATCCTCACTGTCAGCAAACAGGATGAGGGTTTTGTGCTGACCACCAGCAAGGGTGAGATCGGCTGTCACTCGCTGGTGGTGGCGACCGGCGGTCTCTCCATGCCCAAGCTGGGCGCGACCCCTTATGGATTTAAGCTGGCGGAGCAGTTCGGCCTCAAGGTGCTGCCGACCCGCGCCGGTCTGGTGCCCTTTACCCTCCATCAGGCAGAGAAAGAGGCGTTCGCCGATCTGGCGGGCATCAGCCTGCCGGTGGCGGTGACCGCCGAGGATTGCACCCGCTTCAAGGAGGCGATGCTGTTCACCCACCGCGGCCTCTCCGGCCCCGTCATCCTGCAGATCTCCTCCTACTGGCATGCCGGCGAGAAGATCCACATCAACCTGCTGCCGGAGCTGGATATTCCGGCCGCCCTGCGTGAGTGGGCGCAGGCACACCCCGCGCAGGAGCTGAAAACCGTGCTGGGGCGCGAGCTGCCCAAGCGCTTCGTCGACAAGCTGGTGGAGCTGGGTCAGCTGGTCAGCAAGCCGATGCGCCAATACAACGAGCGGGAACTTGAGGCGATCGCCAACCTGCTGGGTGACTGGCAGATCCTGCCCAACGGCACCGAGGGGTATCGCACCGCCGAAGTGACCCTGGGCGGCGTCGATACCAACGAGCTCTCCTCCAAGACCATGGAAGCGCGCAAGGTACCGGGCCTCTACTTCATCGGCGAAGTGGTGGATGTGACCGGCTGGCTGGGTGGCTACAACTTCCAGTGGGCCTGGTCCTCCGGCTGGGTGGCCGGTCAGTACTGTTGATGTCACAGGGGCTGGTTTATCCGGCCCCGATTTATTGGTCAGGGTTATGGTGATCGGTCGGGTTGCCGCAAGGGGGCGCAGATGCTTGAGAATCAGATGATGTTGTTGGCGGTGTTCGAACGGGCGGCGCTGATGCTGATGACCCTCTTCTTCCTGACCCGCACCCGGCCGTTCCAGCGGCTGTTCCAGAAGCGGGATCACACCCCGGCAGAGCTGGTGCTGGTGGCCTCCATCTTCTGCTTGTTTGCGGTGTTCAGTACCTACACCGGCATTCCGGTGGAGGGGGCGCTGATCAACGTGCGGATCATTGCCATCATCTCCGGTGGCATCCTGTTCGGCCCCTGGGTTGGCATTCCGGCCGGGGTCATCTCGGGGCTGCACCGCTACCTCATCGACATGGATGGCCACACCTCGATCCCGTGCCTCATCGCCAGCATCATCGCCGGTCTGCTGGCTACCTGGCTGCATCTGCGCTGCCGCAAGTCACGGCTCTGGCTCTACGGCATTTTGGCGGGGATGCTCTGCGAAGGGCTGACCATGCTGCTGATCTGGCTGCTGACCGAGCCGCATGAGGTGGGGGTGGAGATCGTCAACCATATCGCCTATCCGATGATCGCCGGGGCGCTCTGCATCGGCCTCATCATCAAGCTGGTGCAGGATCTGGATGACGAGAAGGAGCTGATTGCCGCCAAGCAGGCCAAGCTGGCGCTCGATATCGCCAACAAGACGCTGCCCTTCTTCCAGAACATCGATCGCCACTCCCTCAGTCAGGTGTGCGATGTGATCCGGCGCGACATCAGCGCCGATGCGGTGGCCATCACAGATACCCATGACGTGCTGGCCTATGTCGGGGTGGGCAAGGACTATTACGAGCTGGATGAGCACCACGCCATCAGCGGCATGACCCAGCAGGCGGTGCTGCTCGACCAGATCATCATCAACAACGATTTGCGCCAGTATCACCTCTCCGATTTCCACTCGGTCATCATTATTCCGCTGCGGGAAAACGGCTCGGTGAGCGGCACCCTCAAGATCTACTATCGCCGTACCCACAGCATCACCAGTTCCCTGCGGGAGATGGCGGTGGGCCTCTCCCAGCTCATCTCCACCCAGATGGAGGTGTCGCGCATCGAGCAGCTCAAGGAGATGACCCGCAAGGCGGAATTCACCGCGCTGCAGAGCAAGATCAACCCGCACTTCCTGTTCAATGCCCTCAACGCCATCTCGTCGCTGATCCGCATCCGGCCCCAGCAGGCGCGCCAGCTGATCGCCAATCTGGCGGACTACCTGCGCTACAACCTCAACAAGGGGGATGAACTCATCGACATTCAGGAGGAGCTGCAGCAGGTGCGCGACTACGTGGCCATCGAGCAGGCTCGCTTCGGCGACAAGCTGGAGGTGGTGTTCGAGGTGGACGATGTGCACATTCAGGTGCCGAGCCTGCTGTTGCAGCCGCTGGTGGAAAACGCCATCCTGCACGGCATCCAGCCCCGCAGCGCGCCGGGTCGGGTCACCATCGAGGTGAAGCAGCTGGCGGGCGGCATCCGGGTAGCGGTGCGGGACACCGGCTACGGCATCAGTCAGGCGGTGATCGACGGGGTGGCCGCCGGTCGGGTGGAGAGCCGCAGCATCGGCCTGATGAACGTGCATCAGCGGGTCAAGTTGCTCTATGGCGATGGCCTGCATCTCAAGCGGCTGGAGCCGGGTACCGAGGTGAGTTTCTATCTGCCGGATCAGGAGTCGATGCCATGCTGAGAGCCATCATGGTTGAGGATAAGTGTGTGCCGCGAGAGGTGTTGTCATGCTGAAAGCGATCATTGTGGAAGACGAGTATCTGGCCCGTGAAGAGCTGGCCTATCTGGTGGGGCAGCACAGCCAGATCGAGATAGTGGCGAGCTTCGAAGATGGGCTGGAGGCGTTCAAATACCTGCAGGATCACGAGGTGGATGTGGTGTTTCTGGATATCCAGATCCCCTCCATCGATGGCCTGCTGCTGGCCAAGAACCTGCACAAGTCGAGCCATCCGCCCCACATTGTCTTCGTCACCGCCTACAAGGAGTTTGCGGTGGAAGCGTTCGAGCTGGAGGCGTTCGACTACATCCTCAAGCCCTACAATGAGCCCCGCATCATCAATCTGTTGCAAAAGCTAGAGCATGCGGGCAAGTCGCAGCCAGCCACCACGGGGGAGGCGAGCGGTGAGGGGAGCAGCCCCCACAATCGCACCGTCAATCTGGTGAAGGGGGAGCGCATCATCGTCACCCCCTGCGAGCAGATCTACTACGCCGAGGCCGACGAGAAGCTCACCTATGTCTACACCCGCGATGATTGCTACGTGATGACCATGACCATCAGCGAGTTTGTCAGCCGGCTGCCTGCCGAGGGGTTCTTCCGTTGCCACCGCTCCTACTGCGTCAACATCAACAAGATCCGCGAAATAGTCCCCTGGTTTAACAGCACCTATCTCATCCGGCTCCATGATCTGCCGTTCGAGGTGCCGGTCAGTCGCAGCAACATCAAGGCGTTCCGTCAGCTGATGCGGCTCTGATTGTCATTCATTCCCGCCGATCTGCATTTCATGCCTTAATCGATCGGCGCGAACTGCGTCTTGCCTATAGTGGCCTCAATTTCCTTAAGGCCATCGACCGAGACGCATCATGACCATCGATCTGAATCGCACCCGGTACCTGACACTGATCGGTACCATCATCACCCAGTTTGCACTGGGTTCTGTCTACACCTGGAGCCTGTTCAACGCCCAGCTCTCCGACAAGCTGGACGAGCCGGTGAGTCAGGTCGCTTTCGCTTTCGGCCTGCTCAGCCTGTCGCTGGCAGTCGCCTCCTCCATGGCGGGCAAGCTGCAGGAGCGGTTCGGGGTGCGTAACGTGACCCTGGGTGCCGGTGTGCTGCTCGGCATCGGTTTCTTCCTCACTGCCCATGCCAGCAATCTGGCGATGCTCTACCTCTGCGCGGGCATTCTGGTCGGTTTTGCCGACGGTACCGGCTACCTGATGACCCTCTCCAACTGCGTGAAGTGGTTCCCGGAGCGCAAGGGGCTCATCTCCGCCTGCTCCATCGGGGCCTATGGTCTCGGCAGTCTCGGTTTCAAATATATCAACCTGCTGCTGCTCTCCAGCTCCGGCCTTGAGACCACCTTCCAGCTGTGGGGGCTGATCGCCATGTCCATGGTGCTGGTGGGCGGCATGCTGATGAAGGATGCACCCAAGCAGGCCGCTTCCGTGCAGCAGAGCGAGAGTCGTGACTTCACTCTGGCCGAGGCGATGCGCAAGCCGCAGTACTGGATGCTGGCGCTGATGTTCCTCACCGCCTGCATGAGCGGCCTCTACGTTATCGGCGTGGCCAAGGATATCGGCGAGAAGATGGTGGGTCTGCCTGCTGTAGTCGCCGCCAATGCCGTCGCCATCATCGCCATGGCCAACCTGGGTGGCCGTCTGGTGCTGGGTATCCTCTCCGACAAGATGTCCCGCATCCGGGTCATCACCATCGCCCAGCTGATTACCCTGGCGGGCATGGCGCTGCTGCTGTTTGTACCGCTCAACGCCAATCTGTTCTTCGTGGCGGTTGCCTGTGTGGCCTTCAGTTTCGGCGGCACCATCACCGTCTACCCCTCGCTGGTGAGCGACTTCTTCGGTCTCAACAACCTGACCAAGAACTACGGTGTCATTTATCTGGGCTTTGGTCTGGGCAGCATCATCGGCTCCATCGTGGCCTCCCTGTTTGGCGGCTTTATGGCGACCTTCCACCTGATCCTGGTATTGCTGGTGGTGGCGCTGGTGCTCTCCCTCACCATCCGCCTGCCGGCACCGGTAGCGGTGGAGCGGGCCTGATAAGCCTCCCTGCCACAGCAAGCAAAAACAGAGACCCGGGCCATGCCCGGGTCTTTGCATTTCCGATGGTCGATCAGCGCGGCGGCAACCCCAGCAGCTGGCGGGCCTGACGGCAGCTCTCCTCCACCATTGGCCAGTCGTCACCGGTTACCGTGATATGGCCCATCTTGCGGCCGGGGCGGGGTTCGCCCTTGCCATAGAGGTGCAGATGCAGGCCGGGCAGCGCCAGCAGGGCGGCCCAGTCGGGGGTGCCGTTTTGCCAGAGATCCCCCAGCAGGTTGATTAACAGGGCGGGGCGCACGGCGATCTGCTCTGGCAGCGGCAGATTGCACAGGGCCCGCACCTGCAACTCGAACTGGCTGCATGCGGCATTGTCGAGGCTGGGATGGCCCGAGTTGTGGGGGCGTGGTGCCAGCTCGTTGACCAGCAGTCGCCCCTCCACCAGAAAGAACTCCACCGTCAGCACCCCGACGTAATCGAGGGCCGCGATCAGTCGCTCAGCGATTCCTTTGGCTTCGCTCTCCAGCACCGGCACATTGGCCGGGGAGCGAGTCTGATCGAGGATGCCGCCGCTGTGCCAGTTCTGCACCAGTGGCAGGGCGCTGATGGCGCCGCTCGGACTGCGGGCCAGGGTCAGGGCAAACTCCCCCTCCAGCGCCAGCCGTTGTTCCAGCACGCAGGGCACGCCACTAGCTGCCAGCGCCGTCGCCAGCTCATCCAGATTACTCACCTGCCACTGTCCCTTGCCGTCGTACCCTTCGCGGGCCGTCTTGAGAATGGCGGGCAAGAGTTCGCTGGCCTGTGCGGGGATGGGCTCTTCCGGCAGTAGCGCCAGATAGGGGGCGATCGGGATGTTGGCTCCGTGCAGAAAGACTTTCTCCTCGCGGCGATCCTGACAGATGCGCACCGCGCTGGCGGCCGGGCGTACCGGTTTTTGTTTTTCGAGCAGCGCGAGGGTGGTGGCGGGCACGTTCTCGAACTCGCAGCTGATGGCCTCGCAGCGGCTGGCCAGTTCGTGCAGGGCTGCGGTGTCGTCATAGGGGGCGACAATATGGTGATCGGCGGCGACACCGGCGATGCTGGCCGGGTTGGGATCCAGTACTACTACCTTGTAGCCAAGGCGGTGGGCGGCCATCACGAAGTAGCGGCCAAGCTGGCCGCCCCCCAGCATTCCGAGGGTGGCGGGAGGCAGGATCATGTCGGCTCCTCCAGCGTGAGGGCCAGCACCCGGTCGCGCTCGCGGGTGCGAAAGTCGTCGAGCTGCTGCCGGTAGCGGGGGGCGTTGCCGTCTTGTGCAACGGAGAGCAGAGATACCGCGAACAGGGCGGCGTTGGCGGCCCCCGCCTCGCCGATGGCGAAGGTGGCGACCGGTACCCCTTTGGGCATCTGCACGATAGAGAGTAGCGAGTCCATCCCCTTGAGATGGCGTGATGGGATGGGCACCCCCAGCACCGGAAGAGTGGTCTTGGCGGCGACCATGCCCGGCAGATGGGCAGCGCCACCGGCCCCGGCGATGATGGCCCGTAGTCCGCGCTCGCGGGCTGTGGCGGCATACTCGAACAGCAGATCCGGGGTGCGATGGGCCGAGACTACCTGCGCCTCGTAGGGCACGCCGTGCTCCTTGAGGATGCGGGCGGCGGCCTGCAGCACGGGCCAGTCGGAGTCGGAGCCCATTATCAGGCCGATCAGCGGAGGGGTGTTCATGTGTGTTGGTTCCTTGCTGTTAAACGTTTTCTTTTGGTAAGCAAAAAGAGCCGGCAAGCCGGCTCAGAATTTCTCGGGTCGCACGATTTCGACCGGTTGCAGAAAGGCTATCATGGCGTAATCGGGGTAGTAGCGACTCTGCAGGTGGGCCAGCAGCCGCTCCGCCTGCTCCCGGCTGCAGATCGCCTCCAGCCGGATGTTGCCGCTCTCGCTCCAGCTGGCGTTGCGCTCGCCATGATCCCCCCGGCCGCGGGCATCTGTGATGGTGTAGCCGCGCAGCCCCTCGCGGGTGAGGGTGCGCAGCAGGGTAGGTTCCAGATTGGCTTCCGTGATGACGGTCAGCAGTGTGCGGGTCTCGGTCTGCATGTGGCTACTCCGTGAAGTGGCGGGCCCAGCTGTGGTAGAGCGGGATCCCCAGCATGATGTTGAACGGGAAGGTGACCCCCAGCACAGCGCTGAGGGACAGCCCCGGGTTGGCCTGAGGCACGGCGATGCGCATGGTAGCCGGCACGGCAATATAAGAGGCGCTGGCCGCCAGGGTAGCCAGCAGGGTCAGGCCGCCGAGGGAGAGCCCCATCAGCTGGCCAGCTGCCAGCCCCAGTCCCGCTGAAGCGAGCGGCATCAACAGGGCGAAGCCGAGCAGGAACAGGCCGTGGCGGCGCAGATCCTGACACTGACGGGCGACGATCAGGCCCATCTCCAGCAGGAACAGCGCCAGCGCCCCCTTGAACAGGTCGACAAACAGCGGCTTGAGAGGAGCAATTCCGTCCGGCCCGGCCAGATAGCCGATGGCCATGCCGCCCAGCAGCAGGGTTACCCCTTTGCCGAGGAAGGTCTCGTGGGCCAGCATGCGCCAGCGGGTCTCGCGACTGATGCCGCGGGCGAGCACTATGCCCACCAGAATGGCGGGGATCTCCATCACCGCGAGGAAGATGGAGAGCTGGGATTCAAAGCTGATGCCCCGTTCGGTGAGCCAGTTCACCCCGACCGCAAAGGTGGCGACGCTGACCGAGCCATAGTGGGCGGCGGTGGCGGCGGCATCGACCCGGTTCATCTTGAGGCGCAGTACGGCAAAGCCGAGCAGGGTCTGCACCACGCCGAGCAGGATCACCAGCGCCAGTTGCGGCAGCAGGGGTTGCAGGGATTGCTGGGCCAGACCGACGCCGCCCTTGAGGCCGATGGCCAGCAGCAGAAAGAGAGAGAGGGTGTCGTAGAGGGCAGGATGCAGTTTGAGCTCGGAGCGCACCAGACCGGCCAGCAGACCAAACAGAAAGAAGAGTACAACAACGTCCAGCATGATGGTTCGCAGGGCAGTTCAGATAATGGTTGCATGCTAGAGCCCGCAATGTTTCGATAAAATCAGATTCTCGCTGATGGTTGTTCGGTAAAAACTGATAGGGAACGGCATGCTCAACTACAAACAGCTCTACTACTTCTGGCATGTGGCACGCAGCGGCAGCGTGACACAGGCCGCCGAACAGCTGCATCTCACGCCGCAGACCATCAGCGGTCAGGTTGCAGAGCTGGAGCAGTCCCTCGGAGTGGCGCTGTTCAACCGGGTGGGGCGGCGTCTGGTGCTGACCGCTGCCGGACGGCAGGCGCAGGAGCAGGCGGGGGCGATTTTCTCGCTCGGCGCCGAGCTGGAGCACACCCTGCGCCACGCTAGTCAGGAGCTGACCATGCAGGTGGGGATCGCCGATTCGGTACCCCGCACCCTGGCGTTCGAGCTGCTGGCTCCCGCCATGGCGCTGGCGACGCCGCTGCGGCTGGTGTGTCACGAGGAGCGGGCCGAGCAACTGTTCAGCGAGCTGGCCCGCCACAAGCTCGACATGGTGCTGATCGATCGCCCGCTCCCTCCCGACAGCGGCGTGCGTGGCTACAACCACGAGCTGGGGCGCAGCCCGCTGGCCCTCTTTGCCAGCCCGGAGCTGGCGGCGCGGGCGCGGGACGGCTTTCCCGCCTCGCTGGAGGGGCTGCCGTTGCTGATCCCCGGAGAGAAGTCTGCCACCCACGATCGGCTGCTGGAGTGGTATCGCCAGCAGGGCATTCATCCCCATCTGGTGGGGCAGTTTGATGACTCCACCCTGATGAAGTCGTTCGGCAAGGCGGGGATGGGGATCTTCCCGGCGCCGCTGGCGATGGCCGACGAGATTGGCCGTCTCTACGGAGTGGAGCGGATTGCGACCCTCACCGACGTCACCCTCTCTTACTATCTGGTCTCTGCCGGTCGCCATCTCTCCCATCCCGGGGTACAGGCGGTGATGGAGGGGGCCCAGCAGCGGCTGGCGGCGCTGGTGGGCAACAAATAGAAATCTGGATGGCTATACATCCAGCTTTGCTCTGCCTATAATCCTCCCGCTTTGGCGCATCATGCTTAATAGGGAATCCGGTGAGAATCCGGAGCTGGCGCGCAGCGGTAAGGGGGAACGAAGCGACATCAGGGCACTGCCGTCAGGCGGGAAGCCGTCGCCGTAGGCTATCAGCCCCCGAGCCCGAAGACCTGCCAGAGTTCGTATTTCGGGCCGAGAGAAACCGGCCACGAAGTAGATACTTACGCGAACTTAAGGATCTCTCATGTCGAAGAAATTTCTGGCGGCTGCCCTGTTGCCGACGGCGGCGTTTGCTCAGCAGCTGACCATTCCCGTCAATCCCACCATGGTGGTGACCGCTACCCGCGTCGCCCAACCTGCTTCCAGCGTGCTTGCCCCGGTCAATGTGGTGACCCGGGACGAGATCGATCGCCTGCAAGCCCAGACCGTGACCGATGTGGTCAAGACCCTGCCCGGTGTGGAAGTGGTCAGCAATGGTGGCCGAGGCCAGCTCAGCTCGCTGCGGGTGCGTGGTGGCACCTCTTCTCAGACGCTGGTGCTGGTGGATGGGGTGCGCAGTGCCTCTTTGACCGCCGGGATGACCGAACTGAACAATCTGCCACTCAATCAGGTGGAGCGCATTGAATACATTCGTGGCCCACGCGCCACCATTTATGGTTCTGATGCCATCGGCGGGGTGATCAACATCATTACCCGTCCCGACAAGGGGACAAATCAGCACAAGTTCAATATCGGTGCTGGTTCCCATCAACAGCGTCAGGCCGCTTTCAGTAGTGCCAGCCAAGTAGGTGAGGCGGGTCAGCTCAAGGTGGCTGGCGGCTTTGATGATGAAGAGGGTTACAACGTACACCCCTTGCCCGGCATCAACGATGGTGACCGTCACGGGCATCAGGGCTACAACGCCATGCTGGACTACCAGCAGGCGCTCGGCAGCAATTGGGATCTGTTCGGTACAACCCGCTGGTTCCGCAATGTCGCCCAGTACGACCGCTCTTCTGCGGCTTCCGCCTGGGGGCCTGCCACCCATCAGCGCAACGAGACCTGGACTGAAAACCAGAGCTATCAGCTGGGGTCGCGCTATCACGATGATCGCTATCTGAGTGAGTTGCGTGGCGCCTTCTCCAAACAGGATGCGTACGACTATCAGGACAACAGTGGCCGCGATCAGGCCAATACCCGGACCTACACCCGCCAGTACAGTCTGAACTGGGTCAACAGCTTGAGATTGAACGAGAGCTGGACGCTGGGAGGCGGGGCCGATTGGCAGAGTGATCGACTGGATGATCGCTCCCGCTCCTCCGGCTCCACGTATCCGGTCGACGCCAAAGAGCGCGACAACACCGGCCTCTATGCCCTGGCCCAGTTTGACAACCAGATATGGCAGGGTGAGCTGAGCGGCCGTAGCGATGACAACGAACAGTATGGCCGCCACAATACCTGGCAGACCGGTGCTGGCTGGCGCTTTGCGGAGGATTACCGCCTGAGTGCCCGTTACGGTACCGGTTTCCGCGCCCCGACCTTTAACGATCTCTACTATCCGGGTTCTGGCAATCCCAACCTGAAGCCGGAAGAGTCGAAGAGCAGCGAGCTGATGCTTGACGGTCAAACTGCGGGTGTCGAGTGGCGTATGACCGGTTATCGCAATGATTTCGAGCAGATGATCCAGTGGGCCCCTAATGGTAATGGTGGGTCATCACCACAAAACGTTGGCAAGGCGCGCATTGAAGGGGTCGAGCTGGAAGGGGAGTTTGATACCGGCTGGTTGAGTCATCGGGTCTCTGCCGAGTACAAGGATCCCAAAGACAAGGTGACCGATAAACAGTTGCAGCTGATCTCCCGCAAAGGGGCCAAGTGGATTACGCAGGCGCAGTGGCAGCAGTTTGACGGCTCGTTGAGCTGGATCTATCAGGGGGAGCGCTATGGCAATGTGGCCAATACCACCGAACTGGGTGGTTACAGCCTCTGGAATCTGGCGGTTGGCTACAAGGTCACCCCGGCGCTCAAGGTATCTGGCAAGATCAACAACCTGCTGGATAAGGAGTATCAGACTGCGGTGGGTTATCCGGCCGATGAGCGCGCTTACTACGTGACGATGGATTACTCACTCTAAGCCGGACCCGGCCACGCGGAAAAATCAGGGGCCCTGCCATTGGCAGGGCCTTTTCTATTGGCGGCAGGCGGGAGTATGATCGCCGCCTTGCACCAAAGGGGAGCTCAAGTGGCCAATATTCTCGTGTTTGATTCCGGTATGGGTGGCCTGACCATCTACCGCGAGATCCGTCGCGTTCTGCCGGCACACAACTATTTCTACTGCTTCGACAATGCCAACTTCCCCTATGGTGAATTGAGCGAGCCCGCCCTGATTGCTGCCTGCACCCGATTGGTTACCACCATGGTGGCCCGTCATCAGATCGATCTGGTGGTGATTGCCTGCAACACGGCCAGCACCATAGCGCTGCCGGCCTTGCGTGAGGCGCTGGATATTCCCGTTGTGGGGGTGGTGCCGGCCATCAAGCCCGCCGCAGCCCAGACTCGCAATGGTTGCATCGGTTTGCTGGCTACGCCGGGCACGGTGAGTCGCCACTATACCCACGAACTGATCGCCCAGTTTGCCCCCGGCAAGCAGGTGCTGCTCAAGGGCACCACCGAGCTGGTCATAGAAGCCGAACACAAGCTGGCGGGCCTACCGGTCAATATGGCGCTGCTGCGCGAGGTATTGGCCGACTGGCTGGAAGGGGAAGAGAAGCCGGATACGCTGGTGCTTGGTTGCACTCACTTCCCGCTACTCAATGAAGAGATTGGGCAACTGATGCCGCAATGTCAGCTTATTGACTCGGGCAGTGCCGTTGCCAAACGGGTGGCCTGGTTGCTGAACAATGGCGGGCATGCCATCGTGCAGCCTGTACATATAGAAGAGGTAATTGCCAGGGCTTACTGTACCCGGCTGGATGGGGAGGCTCAAAAACTGACAGCCCCCTTGCAAGCATGGGGGCTGTCATCACTGGAAGAGGTGAAGTACTGACGAGCGGTTAGGCGTCAGCTTCGCTACCTTCTCTTTCCTCTTTATCACGTTTGTCATTTGCTTCACGCACCTTGAGGGTGCGCTGCTGATACTCTTTATCATTCAAAGCGGCAATCGCTTTGGCGGCATCGGCGGCGGGCATCTCCACGAAACCGAAACCTCTGCGCTTGCCGGTTGCCTTGTCTTTCATCAACCGCACGGAAATTACCTGGCCCTGTTCGGCAAACAATTCGCGCACTGCGATCTCATTGGCGCGATAGGGCAGGTTGCCTACATATAAGGTGCAAGTCTCCTGATTGGCGATCGACTCGGCGATATTAGCCGGGGTTCGCTTCAGGAACAGCGGTACCACGAAACCGCCGATGGCCAGACCTGCAGCAAAAATCACTTCCGCTTTCAAAGAGAACTGCAGGGCCTGGGCAACCAGGTAGCCAACCACTGCCAATACCAGAGCAAGGATTGCGGCCTGCATATATACGGGAAACTTGGATAAATTCATCTTAAAAGACCTTTTGTAAATGAAAGCAAAAAAGGTGCAACACTATATTCACCTCCATGGTAACCAGCTTTCCTGATTGGCGCTACCATGGACCACTCGGGAGAGGTTATCGGCTCCAGTATGGCATTCCCAAGGTCACTAAAGGCGACATAAATGACGCTAAAATGGGAGTGAAATAACCGGATTGTGGATAACATTGTATATATACACTGAATAAGCTGTTTCTAATTGAATAATTTGAAATTTTCGTGATTTTCTTCAAAAAAAGTCTTGTCATCGCAG